>NZ_BCBO01000115.1:0-79030 GCF_001320835.1 Pseudomonas sp. NBRC 111138
TTGGCCGGTGTAACCGGCTTGACCAGCACCCCGTCGAGCCCCGCATCAAAACAACGCTCAAGGTGCTCGTTATCGCTGAAGCCCGCGACAGCTACAAGCGGACAATGGGCACGCTGCAACACCTGCTCCAACTCACGAAAGGCGCCCGCCAGCGGCTCGATTTCACTGTTTGGCAAGTCGCAATCGATCAATACCATATCGACCCGTCGCACATTGAATAGCGTCAACCCTTGGGCGCCATCAACCGCCAGCAACACCCTACAACCCAGCGCTTGCAGGTGTGCAGGCAGTGTCTGTTGGCCGGTCACAGGCGCCTGCACCACCAACACGTGTACACCGTTACCCTCCACTTGGGCCTGCGCCGCTTCAGCCTGGGGTATATCCAGGGTCTTGGCCCACTCGACAGACAGTTTGACTTCAACCTCAGTACCCACGCCTTGGGTGCTGTTGAGGGTCAGCTCACCCGACATCAGCCTCACGAGGCGACGGCAAATCACCAGGCCAAGCCCGCTACCACCGGTACGTTTGTAAGAGTGCTTGGCCCGTGCATAGGGCCGAAACAGGCTGGCCTGCGCCTGCTGTGACAAGCCAATGCCGCTGTCGATGATGCGGATCAGCACGTGCGGCACAGGAACCTCTGGCCATTCAACCACCTTGAGCTGCACCTCCACCCCGCCTACCTCAGTGAACTTGACCGCATTGGAGATCAGGTTGCGCAGCACCTGACTCAAGCGCATGCCCTCCAGCATCAAGGGGCCGCTGGGGCGTTCACCACTCAATGTCAGCAACAGGCCTTTTTCTTCGGCGCCGGCGCGATACTCCTCCACCACCTGCTGGACTAAGGCCCAGAGGTCCACAGGCTCCAGGGTCAGGGTCAGTTCCCCGGCCTCCATCCTGGAAATGTCCAGCACGTCATCCACCAGCCGCAGCAAGGTATTGGCGCCGCTGTTGGCCAATTGAGTGAAGTGGCGCTGCTGTTCGTCCAGCGGTGTGTGCTCCAACAACTCGATAGCCGCCAGCACCGCGTTCATCGGCGAACGCACTTCATGGCTGACCACCGCCAAAAACATCGCCTTTTCCCGCTCGCTCTGCACGGCCTGGCGGCGCTGACGACGGCTTTGCCAGGCGAACGCGATCAACAGCAGCACCACCGACAGCAACAGCCACAACTCACCCTGGAAATGCTCGGCGATGTCCTTGATCGTCGGAATGTCCAGGTTCATGTCATCGAACCAGGCGTCATAGATCGCTTTGCGCTCATCGTTGCTGATGGACCCCAGCACTTTTTCCAGGATCGACAACAGGATCGCGTCGCTGTCACGCACCGCCATGCTCACGCCGGTGTGCAATTGCGGCACCACCCCGGATACTTGCAACACCCCCTGATACTGCCGGGAAAGATAGGGGATCAGTAACCATTCAGAGGCGATGGCGGCATCCGCCCGACCGTCCTTGACCATCGCCATGATGTCGACAGCGTTCTGGCCGGAGATCACCGTTATGCCGGGGACTTTCTGCTGCAAAAACGCCTGATACCCCTCGCGCCCCAACATCACCAGGCGTTTGCCGGCAAGTTGTTCCAGGTCCACGAATGGCTGTTGGCCAAAGCGGCTGACGAGGATGGTGGAACTGGTGTTGTAGGGCGTCGTATAGCGCATGCCCAGGTCCTTGACCGGATCGTCGTCGCGGCGCCGGGTTGGCAAGATATCCACCTCGCCGCTGATCAGCATGTCCTTGCGGGCGCTACGATTGCCGGTGACCACCGACTGAAAATGCAGGCCCGTACGCGCCGCAATCAAACCCAGGTACTTGGCCGATAGCCCACGCAACTGGCCGTCGCTGATGTACTCGAAGGGCAGCAGGTTGTCGAACACACCGACACGCAGCACGGGGTTGGCGGCGATCCAGTCACGCTCTTGCTGGGTCAAGGTCATCGACGGCGGGTCGGCCTGCGCATCGGCCAGGCCCGCGCTTGCCAGCAGCAACCACCCCAGCAGCAGGCGCAACCGTACAACCTTCATTGTTGCGTCATCGGCGGCGGCGCGACCATGGCCAGCATGTCCAGCGGGGTCTCCTCGCTCACGGCACGCCAGTGCTGAACCAACGCCTGAAGCGTGTGCACGTAAACCGGGTTGCCCCAGCCCTCCTCTGCCCGCAACAGGTTCTCCATGTGCGCGGCCGCCTGGGCCAGGGCCGGCCATTCGATGATCAGTGCCGCGCCGTGTAACCGATGGGCAACATGGATGGCCGAAGGGCGATCACAGAGCGCCATCGCCCTGAGCAGGCTCCCCAGGTCGGCCGCCATCTCACGGTTGATAGCGGCCTGATCAAGTGTCGGGGCCATCAAGCTGGCACGCGGTGCCGCCAACGTGACGCCGCACCACTGCTCGATCACGTCACTCAACTGCCCCAGACGTATGGGCTTGCTCAACGCCCCATCCATGCCCGCCGCCAGGCAGCGTTGAAGGTGCTGCTCGCCGGTCAAGGCGGAAATGGCAATGATCGGGCAGCGCGCTCGCCCCCATTGCTGTTCGAGCGCCCGCAGTTCGCAGACCAGGCTGTAGCCGTCCTGATCCGGCAGGTCGCAGTCCATCAATACCAACGCGTAAGCGCGCTCAGCGAACCGCACGCGGGCCTGGGCCGCATCGGCGGCAATCACTGGCACACAACCAAACCCGCTGATTTGCGCCCGCAGCACTTCCTGGTTGGCCAGGGTGTCTTCCACCACCAGCAGCTGCAAACCATCGGTGACATGCAAAGGCATTGGGGCTGGGGCTCGCGTCGGTTCAGCGGCCTCAGGGGCAAGGGTTGCGGGCAAGTACAGGTTGATACACGTCCCCACTCCCGGCTCGCTGCGCAGGGTCAGCGAGCCTTGCATCAAATCGACCAATTGCCGACATATCATCAGCCCCAGGCCGCTGCCTCCCGCACGCTTGTAGGACTGACTCGCCTGGGCATAAGGCCGGAACAAAGAGGCCTGCACCGCTTCGCCCATACCGATGCCGGTGTCGCGGACTTCAACCTGCAACTGATGCTTACCGTCCAGCAAGTCTTCCAGGCGCAGGGTGATGTCAACAGCGCCGGTATCGGTGAACTTGATGGCGTTAGACAACAGGTTATGAAACACCTGCGTCAGCCGCGAACGGTCAAGCCAAAACGACGGCAGGGGTGTCTGCACGCTCACATTCAGACTCAAGTGTTTTTCCCCCGCACGCAGGCGATGCAAGCCCACTACGCCATGCACCAGCGCGATGACATCCGTCGCCTCAAGTGTCAGACGTAACGCCTTGGCCCCTGAATCCGGCCGGTGCAGCACATCATCGAGCAAGCGCACCAGCATATTGGCGCCGCTGTTGGCCAAGTGCGCGAAGTGGCGCTGCTGGTCATTGAGTCGGGTGTGCCACAGCAGCTCCATGGCCGCCAGCACGGCGTTCATTGGCGAGCGTATTTCGTGACCCATCACCGCCAGGAACATGGTTTTTTCCTGCTCGTTCCGCTCGGCCTGCCGCTGCTGGCGGTAACCGCGATAGACCAGCACACACAAGCCAATCAACGCCAACATGCCCAGGATCAAAAGATGCAAGTAATGGCTGGCGATGTCCCACAGGGTCGGCGCATCTACCTCCAGGTCCCGGTACCAATGCTCGTACATCGCATTCTGTTGTGAGGGGCTGATCGAGCCTAGGGCTTTGCCAATGATCGAGGCCAGCATGGCGTTATCGGTGCGCACCGCCATGTTCACATCCAACATGCTGCTGCCCACCACGCCAGAAATTTCCAGCACGCCCTGAAACTGTCGATACAAATAGGGCATCAAGAAGGCTTCGGAGGCCACGACTGCATCGGCACCACCGTCCCGGAGGGTGTTCAGCATGGCCAAGGCCTGGGGGCTTTTGATCAGAGTGGCTCGGGGTGCCCTTTTTCTGAGCAACTGCTCGTAATACTCCACATCGGGGATCACGACCGTTTTATCTTGTAGCTGGTCAAGGTCAAAAATATCGGCGTCGTCGACACGGGTCACGATGATCGGCACGGTAGTGTCGTAGACCAGCGCGGTAAGATCCTCGATAGGCGGCTCGTCACGAAAGCGAAAGTGCGAAGACAGCAGGTCTACCTGGCCATCCAACAGCATGCGCTCACGTGCAGCCCGGGTCTTGACCGGCACATAGGTGAATTCAAGCCCCGTGGCATCGCGCACATATTGCAGGTACTGCACCGGCCGCCCTTGCAGCACGCCATTACTCATGTACTCGAAGGGGACCAGGTTTTCCATCACCCCCACTCGAAGGACCGGATGCTGCGCTATCCACAGCCGCTCCTGCTCCGTCAGCTCAACCGGCGCCGCACAGGCAAGCGCGGCATCCAGCATCAGCAACATGAATAAGAGGGCACCCGGTCGCCATCGCCTCATGGTGAGCCGATGATTTTATTGAGCTTGAACAGTTCATTGTTCGAGGTGACCCCCAATTTGCGAAACGCTGAGGTTTTCTGGGTGCTGATGGTCTTGATGCTGCGATTGAATTTTTCTGCGATTTCACTCACGGTCATGCCCGCCAGATAGCAGCGGATCACCTCCTGCTCACGGCTGGTCAGCTCGGCCTGGACCAGGGCATCCGAGGCTTCGCTGGGGTCTTTGCGCGTCTCGCTGGTGACGGTTTCCGCCAGGCGATACGTCATGTCGGTGCTCAGGTACACCGCGCCGGAGACCACCTTGCGAATGGCCTTGACCACTTGCGTCATGTCCTCGCCCTTGCCAACAAAGCCACGGGCACCGACCCGCATGGCCAGGGCCACGGTAGCCGGGTCATGATGGGCGGACAACACCAGGATCTGGCAACTGGGAAACTTGACCCGCAAGGCGCGGATCAGCGATACGCCATCCATCTCGTCGGGGCTCAGGGAGAAATCCAGCAGCAGCAGGTCAGCCGGAGCGCTGACCAGGCCGGCGAGCAAGTCGCGGCTTTTTTCATAAATGCCAACCACGTCAAAGTTGGCCTCGGCCGCCAAGGTGTTGGCGAGCCCATGCCGAACAACAGCGTGGTCGTCCAATAGAGCAATGCGTACAGGTTTCATCGTATTCGAACCCACTTGGCCCCGCTTAGGTGGCGCGGTCAAACAACAGGGACAGCTATTACGGCACTTCAAGGAGTATATGCAACAACCGCCAAAGGGCACGCCCGCCTACCGCTGTTTTTGCGCGCGTCGGCGTGGCCTGCGTTTAGCGTTAAACACTCTCGATGATGTGCTTGATCCGAAACAGCTCGTTGTTGGACATCACGCCCAACTTGCGAAAAGCCGAGGCCTTTTGCGAACTGATGGTCTTGATACTGCGGCTGAATTTTTCAGCAATTTCGGTGATGGTCATGCCCGACAGGTAACAGCGGATCACCTCTTGCTCCCGCGCAGACAAGCTGACAAAACGCATCGCGTCATCGCGTGATTGCTCCTCACCGTCATAGTTGACCGCCGTGGCTTCGGCCACCCGATAGGCCATGTCAGCACTCAGGTAGACAGCGCCCGAGGCCACCAGCCGCACTGCGCTGATCAATTGGCTCATGTCTTCACCCTTGCCGATAAACCCACGGGCACCGACGCGCAGGGCAAGAATCACCGTGGCCGCGTCATGGTGAGTGGAAAACACCAGGATTCGGCAGCCCGGGTACTTTACCCGCAGAGCACGGATCAGCAGGATGCCATCCAGCTCATGAGGGCCGAGCACAAAATCGAGCAACAACACCTCGGCCGGGTGTGTCAGCAGGCCGGCCATCAACTCACGACTGCGAGCGTAGACCCCCACCACTTCAAAATCAGGTTCCTGTACCAACCGATTGACCAAACCATGCCGCACGATTGCATGATCATCCAGCAAAGCAATTTGTAGGCGTTTCATAAATGACGGAACACTCTGTATAGCGTGCAAAAAAATGGACAACAGCGCTGCCTCACTCTGAATAAGTTAAGGTCCTCTCAGACTCATCCATTTCATCAATTACATCCGTGCAACTGAACATCACACGCCACACGCTCACTCCCTATAACTTAACGCGCACAGGCTCACCATCGCAGTTAAAAAATGCGCCAATTCTTCACAATAACAACGGTATAAAACTTAATAGATCTGCGAAAAACTTAATATAAGAAAACTCCTAAAAACCAAGAGCTGACCTACACACATCAAGTTCCAATACTTACCTGCCCGCCAAACTTTACAGCCTCAGCCGTTCTTTTCCCGCTCAATCACAAAGTTCAAGAAGGCGTCTATTTCCATCGGGCGCGCCAGCGCATAGCCCTGCCCTACCCGGCAACCCAGGCGGTGCAGCAGGGGGATCGTGGACTCGTCCTCGATCCCCTCCGCCACCAGGCTCAGGTTAAGCAGACCTGCCCAGTTCACAATGCCTGCGATCACCTTGCGTGACGAGGCGTGCTGCTCGACACCGCGCACAAACGAGCCGTCGATTTTCATTTCATCAAACGACAGGTTCGCCAACAGCTTGAAAGTGGCTGCGCCGCTGCCGAAGTCATCCAGCGAAACCTGAAAACCCTTGGCGCGAATAGTCGTCAATGACGCCGAAAGATGCAGCTCATCCGGCTCCTGCACATCTTCGGTCAGTTCGACTTTCAGCAAGCGGCTCGGCAGATCTGCCTGGCGCATGCGCAAGGCCAGGCGCTCGGCAAAATTGGGGGTGCACAGGGTCTTGGCCGACGCATTCACCGCGATAGGGATCGTAATGTTTTCGCGCTTTAACGCTAGCATCACGCGCAGAGTCCACATCTCCACCAGGCTGAACAGCAACAGGTCCAGGCCGAGACGGTTGACCAGCGGCATCAACACCGCAGGCGGAATTTCACCAAAGCGCGGGTGCTTCCAGCGCACCAACGCCTCAGCGCCGACGATGCGCCGGCTCAGCAACTCGAACTGTGGCTGAAAGACAAAGCGCAATCCCTCGCCGGTGGTCAGGGCGTTGATGACTTCATCCTCAGCCAGCGACTCAAACGTCATGGCCTGCAGCTTGGGGTCCGGTTGAGCGAGGGTCAGCAGCACCGTGCGCAAGGCATCGCCCAGCTCCAGCGGGCCACCGTCACGCAAGATCTGCACGCTGATTCCCGCCGACTGCGCCAGGCGCGAATGGGATTCCAGTGCGCTGATGGCTACGCCGCCCATGTGCTTGACCCACAACTGCTTAGCGGGCGCTTCGCACGCCGGTGTAACTGTTGCTTCGATCAAATTTTCCTGCACATTCAGGGTGGTTTCGCCGGTCCAGAAAATACTCGGAAACTGCATTAACGTACCCGCGTCATGCAGTGCTTTGAGCACACTTGGCAACATCAAGCCATCGCCACACTCGGAGCGGATTTCGCACACGATGATGTCCACGCGGTGCGCGCTTAACCACGCCTGCAGCGCCTCCAGCGAGGCGACCGTGGCCAGCGGCGTGACCCCCATGCCACCCAACGCAGAGGCGAGGCGCAAGACACACGCAGGGTCGGTTGCCAACGTGATCACGCGCAGGGCGCTGAACTCGTTAGGCACGGCGGCATTTAAGATCATGACAAAGAATTTCCCGAGATTGTTTCAGCGAAAAAGCTTATCAGTGCCTAAAAAGAAGCAAATAGGAATGGGACTAAAAGCATAAAACTGAGGCGGTGGCGGGTCCCGCGAAAAGCGTGCAATAGCTCACATCAGGATTAATTGGATTCCAGCAACGGTCTGCCCGAGCGCTGTTTTATTTGCACATCCACCCGATCCATGACGCGCGCCAGAATCGATCGGTCCGGAACACCGGAGGCAATAAAGCCGCAGCGTTGCGCCGTGACTGGATTATCGGGAAACGCTTGCAGGGTCACGCCCTGATAAATCAATGAGTGTCTGACACACGCGTACTCCTCAAGCATTTGCTTAAACTGTGCGCCCGCCGCGTGCACGGTTTCTTCATTGATCACCAACAGATCAAATACATCCCTTGCGTTATCCAATAACGTAATCAACACCTTGAGGGAATCGACAGGCACAACGCGGTGGTATCCCAAATGGCCAAGGTCTTTTTCAATACTCATTCGCCGGGTGGCATCGCTATCTACCAACGCGATCCGCAAACGTGGATTGGACATAAAAGCCCTCCTGATTGACATCAAATATTGCTGCGCGAGTTCAACTGGGTCGCCAGCCAGGCCAACGCGCGCGCAGCGTTCATGGGACGAGCACAGAGATAGCCCTGGGCCTCGTTGCATCCCAGCTTCAGTAATCCCTGGCGCTGGTTTTCGTTCTCGACGCCCTCCACCACCACTCGCATGCCCAGTGCCTCGCCCAGTGCCAATGTGCTACTGACCACGGCACGGTTGCGCGCACTGCTTTGAAGATCGCGGGTAAATGCGGCGTCCAGTTTGATTTCGGTAAACGGCAACTGGCACAGGCGCTCCAGCGAGGAATAGCCGGTGCCGAAGTCATCAATCGACAGGCCGGCACCCATCATGCGCAGTCGTATCAGGGTGTCGAGCACGGCGGGAGAAACTTCCAGCAGGCCGCATTCAGTGATTTCAAACGTCAGACGACACGCAGCAATGGCGTGGGATTGGAGTGAATCGCAAAGACGCGGCAATAATGAGCCACGACCGAGCTGGTCGGACTCCAGGTTGAATGCCAGCGATAAGACCTGCTGCTGCTCTGCCGACTGCTGCAAGAACTCAAGGCCTTGTTGCAACAGCGCGAAGAACAGTTCATCCAATGCGCCAACTTGAGCGAGCAGCGGCAAAAAATCTGCCGGATACAACAGGCCGTACTGTGGATGTTGCCAACGCGCCAGCACTTCAAAACCGCGCACGTGCCCCGTGCTCAAATTGAACTTGGGCTGGAAGAACGCCTTGAACTCATGCCTTGAAAAACCCCCAGCCACGCAGGCCTTGCTCAAGAACCCAGACCGGCTGCTTCGGCGCGCCTGCTTTGTCGGCGCGCCAATCCTCTCCAAGTAGCGGCTGAGCATAGGCGCAATGGCGCTTGCTGGCACCGGGAAGTCCACATAACCCAATACACTGATGCCCAACAGGCCTGCCATGCGATCAATTGCATCGTGCAGGTCCGTGCCATGGGCGCTGAACATAATGAGCGCTTTAGCCAAGTGGCCACGGCCGAGCACTTCGATGGCCCTCAAGCCGTGTGCGCCCTCGTCCTTCAAGTTGCACAAGGCGATATCGACAGGCCCGGTACGCTCGAGCAACTCAACGGCCGCCACGACATCGGCAACGGCGGCCACCTCTTCACACCCGACCTCCCGGAACACCTGGGTGGCAACAAGCCGCTTGAACGGGTGTTCTTCGATGACCAGAACACGAATAGGTAGGAAGGACATGGCAGAGCACACATAAGTGGGGATGTGCGAATTATCGGCAGACCTTCAGCCGGCGTATTTAGGAACGCTCCTAGAAAGGGCCAGAAATATGTAAGGTAGAACATCTGCCCCAGCAGCCATTACCTTGCCAGTATTTACGCCAACTGATTCTGAGCTAGCCTTAACGCGCTGAGTCCTTTATGCGGTGAACTCATGGATACGCTAACGAAAGCCGAAATCGAAACGGCCCTGTCCGCTCGCCTTCCCAAGTGCGCGGTCAAGTGCGCACTCAACGCGGACGGCAGCCTTTCAGTCACTGTAACGGCGCACGGTATGGACCAATTCACCATCGCCAACATCAACCGCGCCCACTACCACGGTGTTTCGGGGATCAACCGGCTTGTGCGGGAAATACGTGAAGAAATGGTCATCGCCAGACAGTCTTTCTGGCTGTCATCGGTGGGGTAACAGATATGCCAGACGCTACTGACGCAACGCTGCAACCGGTCAACATTCAATACCTGCATGACACGCTGTTCGGTGTGAACACGCTCGCCAGCGAATGCATGGGGCAACTTGTGCGCACTGCGCCCGGCGTGCAGTTGCGGCTTGCACCGCCATGGCCAAAGCTATTGCCGAAGGCCCACTGGATTAGCTTTGAATGGAATGGTCAGGCCTATCGTGGCGTGGTGCAGGAGGCTGAATCCTTGACCAACGGCGACTTGCTGATGGACATCGAACCGCAGCCGTAAACGCGCACACTTGGCAGCATTAGGCGCGTTCACCGACCATCGCCCGTTGGTGAAAATGCGGCAGCCATTTCAATGCATGAAGAGACGCGGCCAACTGCACCTGCTCACGAGAACCCATAAAGCGTTCCTTGCGACTGAACACACTCAGTGCCCCGCCGTTTCGATAGGCCCAGGCAAAACAGACAGTGCCTGGGGGAATGCCATCAATTCCATCCGGCCCCAGCAGGCCAGTGGTGGCGACCGCCACATCAGCGGGGCTGTCGCGCAGCGCGCCTTGGGCCATTTCCTGGGCGACCTCACAGCTGGTGAGATTGAAGGTATCGATGGTATAGCGACGCACGTTCAACAGCCGCTGTTTCGCTTCTGGCGAATACACCACGTACCCGCTTTCGATCCACGAGCCACTGCCGTCGACCTGCGAAAGCAAGGTGATGATCTTGCCTGCGGTACACGACTCGGCCGTCGTGATGACCAACTGATGGTGCTTGAGGTATTCAACGATAGAAGCAGCGACCGACATGCTGAGTGCTCCTGCGCAAGAGGGATTTGCTCATTGATTTTTGTCAAAAAAAACGATTTGTAAAAAAGAATTTCGAAATTCTGCTGGGGTCTACAGAGGAACATCCCCCAGGAGACAGCACCATGAAGTTCGCGAAATTCTGCCAAAAACTCTCCAACCAGGCGGGCAGCTCAAAAACCTTTCTGACAGCCGTCAGCTTGATTGCTGTTTGGGCGCTCACCGGGCCTTACTTTCATTACAACGACACCTGGCAGTTAATCATCAATACCTCCACCACCATCATCACCTTCCTGATGGTGTTCCTGATCCAGAATACCCAGAACCGTGACAACGATATTCTTCATCTGAAACTGGACGAGCTGATTCGTGCCACTAAAGAAGCTCACAATGCGGCGTTAAGCCTGGATAAGCTTGGGTCGCGTGAGTTGCAAAAATTGCGCGAGCAATACAGCAAGCTGGGGCAACCCAATGCGGCCGATGAAATCAGGCAGGAGACAGATTCTCCAAGCGGCCCAATCTGAGCCCCACGCCGGTCAGCGTACCTTGCACCGTCTATCAGGTTGCAAGGTACTCGGCCAATGTCGCGGCACAGGCCTGCACCGCCCCATCCACAATCAATTCATAACCATGGGTATTTTCCGTTGGAATGGCCAGGCAGCCGGCGCGGGCGCAGGTCCCGTTACTCATGACCGCACTGGCATCCGAAGCGAAATCCACCAACAGCGCATATTGGGGGCTGTAGCCGCAGCGCTCTGCGGCAGCCGCCAGGTCGTTGACCACCCCCCGGGTGTAATAGCCTTTCTGGTCCCCCGTATTGATGATCGGGTCGACGGCCAGGCGCGTGCCGTATTCCTGCATGACCGGCCCCACCTCCACCGCGATGGTGGTGTCGCCGGGTAGCGTCGACGCGGCATACATTGCCCCGGCATTGCACTCCTCTTCGAGGGTGGTGAATACCAGATAGACATCCCTGGCCAACGCCTCCCGGCGCGAAGCCAGCAGCTGGGCTGTATGCAGAACGGCAGCAATCGGGGCGCGGTCATCCAGAAAATGCGCGGCAATGGCATCGCCCACTTGGAAGGGCTCACGCCAATGCCGGCTCAGCACCACACGGCTTCCTGGCCGAATGCCGTGCTCGCCTAATGCCTGGGCAGTGCATCGCGTGATCACATGAACGTCGTTCCAGTGCACATCGCCCGAGAGCACATCAGCCCCTTGTGCCGTATTACTGGTGGCGTGCATCGAGCCAAAGGACAGCACGCCAGGAAGGATGCGTGCGTCCCCCAGGATATCCACCGGGCACACGCCAAAGTTGACCGGGTTGGCCCCACCCAGCGCCGTCACCCGCAACGTGCCATCCGCCTCGACGCGTTTAACCACCATGGCGATTTCATCCATATGTGCCATGACTTTAACCGCACCGGCAGGCTCGGCATCGCTGTGCTTGCCCTTGATCAAACCCACCACATTACCCGCCTGATCGACCCAGGCCTCATCGCACAACGGCGTCAGGCTTTCCAGGCAAATGGCGCGCACCTCGTCTTCCTGACCGCCCGGCCCGCGTGCCCGGAGCAATTGGGTAAGCAGCGTCGACGCTGGATTTTCAGTCTTGTGCATGGGATGAACACCTCACTGGCAGGTAAGCAATTGCGCTGTCAGCGCCTCTATAAAAAACGACCTGATGAATGAGTGAGTGTTCAACTCAAAGCATTTTGAACGCCCCGTACGCGCGTCTTTCCAACGAGAACAGGATCAAACCTGGCTTTGATCATCGCGCATGAACACACCGGCAACAGGAGGCAGCCGACCATGACTGACAACCCCATCCATCAAGTGACCCAATCCCTGGCCGCAGCAGTGACGCTGGCCCTGCTCAGCGCCTGCGCTGGCAACAACTCACCCTCGAATGTCGAGGCCCCCGGAAAACCCACAACACCCTCGACCCGAACACTGGAAGCCGGCGCCGCCCTGCTTCAATCACGCCCGCCGATTGACGCACTGAACGCCTACCTGGACGGCTTTCACTTCTACAACGGCCATCCCGATGTACAAATGGAAGCCCATCACTACTGCGCAATCCTCAATGAAGAGGTCATCCAGTGCGTGATCTACGACGGCAACCGCAAGGATGCGAAGTTGATGGGCGTGGAGTACATCATCAGCGAGGCGCAGTTCAACACGTTGCCCGCGCCTGAAAAGGCGCTGTGGCACAGCCATGTGCATGAAGTGAAGTCAGGGCAACTGGTCGCGCCGGGAATTCCTGAGGTGGCGGAACATGCGCTGATGGAGAAGCTGGTGCACACCTACGGCAAGACCTGGCACACCTGGCATACCGATCTGGATAAACGCCTCCCGTTAGGCGTGCCTCAGCTGATGATGGGCTTTACCGCCGACGGCCAGGCTGACCCGCGCATGGTCGCCGAGCGAGATAAACGCCTGGGCATCGACAGTGCCGACAAGAAAAAGACGCGCGCCGATATCCCCGCGCCGCCCATCGCCCCTGGGGCGGACGCGTGGCGCCAGGGCACGGTTATCCAGATCGCCGACCCGACCCTGAAGGCCCATCAACATTGACACCGCCATTCAGTCATTTGGATTGAACGATCATTTGCGGGCCTTTCTCTACCCAAGACCAGCCAAAGGAGGATGTCATGATGATTGATACCGCAACCGGAATGAGGCCTGGCGAGCGATACGCCGTGGAAAACCTGGAGCGCACACCGAACTTCAGCGGTTTTTTCCTGGACGGAAAGTACTACCTGGGCCCTGAACTGATGACGGCTGTCGGATGGCTTGAGGGCCAGACGTTTATTTATGATGAGCTCGACGCCACAGGCGAACCGGTGTTTCCCAACCGCGTCGCTGGCACCGTCGAAAACCTGACCCTGATACTGACTGACGGTACCCGCCTTCAACTGCACCCGGTGCCCGTCCACGTGCCCGAGGATTCGCCTGGCGTCATGCAGGCCAAGGGGAAACTGCACGGCAAGACCGTGGTGATCACCGGCGCCTCCAGTGGCATTGGTCGCGCGGCTGCTCACGCCTTTGCCGAGCAAAGTACCCGCTTGGTGTTGGCGGCCCGAGATGAAAAAGCCTTGGAAGAGGTCGTCGAGGAATGCGCTGCGCGTGGCGCCGAGGCCATCGCCGTTAAAACCGATGTAACCCAGGGCGACCAGATGCGCGCCCTTGCCGAACAAGCGGCGGCCTTCGGCAATGGCCGCATCGATATCTGGATCAACAACGCCGGAGTAGGCGCCGTCGGCAGTTTCGAGGACACGCCCCTGGAAGCCCACGAACAGGTGCTGCAAACCGACCTGCTCGGGTACCTGCGCGGCGCCCACGTGGTGTGGCCCTATTTCAAAGCCCAGCACCGCGGCACTCTGATCAACACCTTGTCGCTGGGCAGTTGGGTAGCCCAGCCCTATGCCGTCGCCTACTCCGCCAGTAAATACGGCCTGCGCGGCCTGACTGAGGCACTGCGCGGCGAGCTGACTGACTACCCGGATATTCATGTGTGCGACATCTATCCCGCCGTGATGGACACACCGGGCTTTCGCGATGGCGGCAATTTTACCGGCCACGAGTTGACGCCACCGCCACCGGTCTACGACCCACATAAAGTCGCGCAAGCGATGGTGGCCTGTGCGCTGCAACCGAGGGACAGCACCACGGTAGGCAGCGCTGCCACCGTGGCCCGCGTCGCGCATTTTTTGCTGCCTGGCTTTTCGCGGCTATCCGGCTGGCTTACCCGCCTCGGCCTGGAGCGCAGCCAGCGCGCCGCGACCTCTACGGGCAACCTCTACGCCCCGGCAAGCGGCGAACGTCGTGTCGAAGGCGGCTGGCGGCAAACCCACCGTACGCCCTATGGGATGGTTGCAATAGGCGCAGCGCTGCTAGTGGGCGGCGTTGTCGTTGCGCGCAAATATTCAGCTCGTCACAAATGAAAACGGGGCACATCCCGAATACCAGCCAGTCAAGCACAACTCCTCTGTGGGAGCGGGCTTGCTCGCGAAAGCGGTGGATCAGTCACATCAATGTTCGACGTCTTCGCGAGCAAGCCCGCTCCCACATTTGATCTTCGTTGTTCCCATTACATGAGGTAACCCAGCATGTCTTACGATTACCAAGGTACTGCCAGTGTCATCACTGCCTCGCGCCATCTTGGAACACCCTCAGATGAACGCCTTAACGAGCCCAAAAACATCCAAATGACCAGCAGCGGCAAGCCGACCATCGCGCGCCTGGACTTTGACACGCCAATGGATTGGCCTGGCAATCCCAACTTTATCACCGTCAATTTGCCCGACGGATCCTCCGTCAGCGGTGTCATCGCCGAACTGCAACGCCCGGCCGATGGGCCTGGATGGGTCACCTTTACGGTAGATGATTAGTCTTCATCCATGCCTTGCGCCCAGTCATCGAATTGTCGGACAACTTATTTGAATTATTTTTGACGTCAAATATCTGTAGTTCATGAGTATCAAGGAGGCCTCATGAAACACAACGACCTATTCACTATCGAGTACCAGCTGCATGGCGAGCCCAAGTCCTTCATCGTGCGCGCGCCGCGCATGGACAATGCCGAGGCTTGGCATTGGGCCAGTTGTGACGCTGGTGTGGCGGTCATCCCCAAATTTGGGCAACACACGTTCAAGCGTGTGTCCAAACCGATGGCGGAGAAATACGGCATTACCCAGGTGCGCTGGAGTGGCGCGGCACAGATTCAATGGGCGGAGGGCCTCAGAGGATGAACAGTCAGACTCTTGGTTATACAACTACAAACAGGCGGGACGACGAAGTCGTGCGAAATGCCGAGATGTTTTTCGAAGCGGATCGATTGGATGCGTTGGCGTACGAGATCATTGAGTCCTACAGCGGCGATGCTCAGACGTGGGCGCGCTTTACCGAGGCGAAGAAACGTGCGGATGCGCAGCGTACGGTGGCCTATCGAGAGTGGATGCGAATTCATCGTTCCAAGCGCAAATAACGTCAGCCTGTGGGAGCTGGCTTGCCTGCGATAGCGGCCTGACAACCAATCAGGATGTCAGGCCGAGTGTATATCCCCTCGCGTTCACGCCCCTGACTCAGGGTCTGTTGAAGGCCCTCCAGGAGCGACACCGCCTTGCCTCTGTGCCTGTTGCCCGCCTGCCGGTGCCTGCGACTTATCGTTTCGCTTAGCCGCCGGCGGGCGCACCTTGCGCTCAGAAGGATTCGGTTCGTGGTGCTTCGAGGCTTCGCTCATACTGCCCTCCTCAATCACTGATCAAAGTATCGGCTTGCCACCCGTCACGCCGTAGCGTTCGCCGGAGATGTAGCTGCCTTCATCCGACGCCAGCAGCACGTAGATCGGTGCCACTTCCACTGGCTGGCCTGGGCGTCCCAATGGGGTGTTGCCGCCAAAGTTTTTCACCATGTCCGGCGTCATCGTCGAGACGATCAACGGCGTCCAGATAGGCCCGGGGGCCACGCTGTTGACGCGAATCCCGCGCTCGCCGAGCATCTGCGCCAGGCCGGCGGTGAAGTTGGCAATCGCGCCTTTGGTGGCTGCATAGGGCAACAGGCTGGGGTTGGGCATATCGGAGTTGACCGAGCTGGTGTTGATGATCGAACTGCCCTCGGCCATATGAGGCAGCGCGGCCTTGCAGATGCGAAACATCGCGGTGATGTTGACGTTGAAGGTTTTCACCCAGTCCTCGTCGGGGATGTCTTCCAGCGATTGATAGGTCATCTGGAACGCTGCGTTGTTGACCAGCACATCGATGCGGCCGAACTTCTCCACGGTGTCGTTGACGATGGCCGTGCACTGCGCCGCATCGCCCAGGTCGCCGGGCAGTAACAGGCATTGACGACCCGCCGCCTCGACCCAGCGTGCGGTCTCCTTGGCGTCTTCATGTTCATCCAGATACGACACCGCCACGTCCGCGCCTTCACGTGCGAAGGCAATGGCCACGGCCCGTCCGATGCCGCTGTCGGCCCCGGTGACCAAGGCGATTTTATTGGCGAGCCGGCCCGAGCCTTGGTATGACTGCTCACCGCAATCGGGCATCGGGTCCATCTTGCGCTGCTCACCGGGTACGGGCTGTTGCTGGGCGTTGAAGGGTGGTTTTGGGTAGCTGTTCATCAGAACGTCTCCTGGGTGGGTTTCTCTTTGCGAGGGTTCGCCAGGAAGCGAAGTTCAGACGGATTTTCAGAAAATCGGATAACCGTGCAACCGCGATGGCCACTCGTCAGTTTGATTAAACCTTCCGCAGGTTGCGTGCCTCAACCGGCAGTAAGTGGTCCGTCGAATGACCGGGGGGCTTCAAGGCTTTTTTTGTTGGCAGCAGGTTTTCAGCTATATTTCACTGTCGGTTCAGCCCTCGCCCTCGTTGTTCAAGTTCTTCCCTCTACACCCGTCTTCCTGTGCGCCGTTATCCAAGGTTGGTATTTATGAAGTCTGCCCCCCCGCGGTCCCCCAACGTTCCGCAACGCAAAGATCTGACCCCCAGCAACTTGAATTTCCCGGTGGTGGGTATTGGCGCGTCGGCGGGCGGGCTGCAAGCCGTGAAAGCGTTCTTCGAGCACATGCCCAGAGACTGCGGCATGGCCTTTGTGGTGATCCTGCATCTTTCGCCCGACCATCAAAGTGTGGCGGGCAAGATCATTCAGGAAACGACCCGCATGCCGGTGTCGCAGGTCAATGACGCCACGCCCATCGAAAAGAATCACGTGTACGTCATCTCGCCAGCACAGCTCTTGAAGATGAATGATGGCTACCTCGCGGTCTCACCTTCCGTGCGCGAAGGTGGACCGCACATTGCCATCGACCTGTTTTTTCGCGACCTGGCAGACACCCATAAAGAACGCGCGTTTTGCCTGATCCTGTCTGGTACCGGCTCAGACGGTGCGGTGGGGCTGTCGCGGATCAAAGAGCAAGGCGGTATCACCCTGGTACAGGCGCCGGAAGACGCCGAGTACGATGGCATGCCGCTGGCGGCCATCGAAACCCAGATGGTCGACCTGGTGCTGCCGGTGGTGGAAATGCCGCAAAAGCTGCTGGAACTGTGGCGCAATGCCCAGTCGATTGTGCTGCCCACCGCCAACGATCCTGAGATCAAGACCATCCCACCCAGCTCCGAACGCGATGCCGCCGTGGCCGAGCAGCTGTTGCTGGATATTCTGATCCAGTTGCGCGCCAGTACCGGGCATGACTTCAAGCATTACAAACGCGCCACGGTGTTGCGTCGTATCGAGCGGCGCTTGCAGGTCACGGCTCAACCCGACCTGGCCACCTATTACAACTTCCTCCAGGCCAACCCGGACGAAACCAAGGCGTTGCTGGGCGACATGCTGATTGGCGTGACCAACTTCTTCCGCGACCGCGAGGCCTTCGAAGCCCTTGAGCGAGACGTGATCCCCAACCTGGTGAAGTCACTGGAAGACAGCGTGCCGCACCGTGAGGAGGTGCGTATCTGGTCGGCAGGATGCTCCACCGGCGAAGAGGCCTACAGCCTGGCGATGCTGGTGGCCGAGCAACTGGCGCTGGATGCCAGCGGCGCGAAGATGCAGGTGTTTGCCACCGATATTGACGAGCGCGCCATTACCCATGGCCGCAACGGCGTGTACCCCGAAGCGATCATCACCGACGTGCCGCCTCAACGATTGCGCCAGTACTTTGCCAAGGAGAAGAACCAGCACTACCGGGTGCGCAAGGAAATTCGCGAAAAGGTACTGTTCGCCAAACACAGCCTGTTGGCCGACCCACCGTTTTCGCAGATCGACCTGATCGTGTGCCGCAACCTGTTGATCTACCTGGATCGCGAAGTGCAACGCGACATCCTGCAAATGTTCCACTTCGCGTTGCGCCCCGGAGGCTACCTGTTCCTCGGCTCCTCGGAGTCGGCCGACGGCTGCCTGGACCTGTTTGTACCGGTGGACAAGCGCAACCGCATTTTCAGAGTGCGTGCCGGCTCGTCCGCCGTGCGTCGCGCCCCGACCATGCCGCGAGGCGGCTATCTGCGCCCGAGCGCCACGACGCTGGCGATTGAAACCAAGGCGCCCAGCAAGGTCTCGTTCGCAGACATCCATCTGCGCGCCCTGGAAAAAGCCGCGCCGCCCAGCGTCATCGTGAATATGCAGGCCGATATCCTGCACATGAGCGAAGGCGCAGGTCGATTCCTGCGCTACGTGGCCGGCGAGGTGACGCACAACCTGCTGACGTTGGTACATCCCGATTTACGCCTCGATATCCGCACCACCTTGTTTCAGGTCCAGCAATCGAATAGCCCGGTGTCTTCGCGCAAGATCCGCATCCAACGCGAGCAAGGCCCCTTCCTGGTGGACATCAGCGCCCGCCCCTACCGCGATGAAGCGACCGAAAACGACTACGTGCTGGTGATCTTCCAGGAAACCGCCGTCGACCCACAGCTGCCCGACATCGACACCGTCAGCCAGGCCGAAAACGCGATCATGAGCAACCTGGAGCGCGAGCTGCAACGCACCAAGTTGCACCTGCAGGACACCATCGAACAGGCGGAAGTCTCCAGCGAGGAACTCAAGGCCTCCAACGAAGAAATGCAGGCGGTCAACGAAGAACTGCGCTCGGCCACCGAGGAGTTGGAAACCAGCAAGGAAGAGTTGCAGTCGATCAACGAAGAATTGCTGACCGTCAATTTCGAGCTCAAGACCAAGGTGGAAGAGACGGACAAGGTCAACGATTACCTGACCAACCTGATCGCGTCCACCGACATCGCCACGGTATTCGTCGACCGCAACATGCGCATTCGCTGGTTCACGCCACGGGCCACGGATATTTTCAGTATGTTGCCGGTGGACACCGGACGCTCATTGCTGGACATCACCCACCGCCTCAATTACCCGCAAATGACCGAAGACGCTACCACCGTGTTTGAGTCCCTGAGCATGATCGAGCGGGAAATCAGCAGCAACGACGACCGCTGGTACATTGCGCGGTTGCTGCCTTACCGCTCCAGTGAAGACCACATTGATGGCACCGTGCTGACCTTCATTGATATCACCAAGCGGCGTCAGGCCGAAGAGGAACTGCGCCTGGGCGAGGAGCGCATGCGTCTGGTTGCCGAGAGCACCCACGACTTTGCCATCATCATCCTCGATGACCACGGCGCCATCACCGACTGGAACACCGGTGCCGAACTGATCTTCGGCTACACCAAGGACGAGGTGCTGGGCGCTTACTACGACCTGATTTTCTCCCCGGAAGACCGCTCCGCTGGCGTGCCGGAGAGCGAACTGCGCACCGCCCGCGAACATGGGCGTGGCGAAGATGAACGCTGGCATGTGCGCAAGGATGGCAGCCGTTTCTATTGCAGTGGCGAGGTGACGCAGCTCAAGAGCGACAGCTTGCGCGGCTACGTCAAGATTGCCCGCGACCTTACCGGCCACAAACGCACCCAGGACGAACAGAATCAGCGCTTGAAGGAAACCCAGACCAAAAGCCATCTCAAGGATGAGTTCTTCGCGGTGATGTCCCACGAACTCAAGCATCCGTTGAACCTGATCCAGCTGAACGCCGAACTGTTGCGGCGCTTGCCAGCCACCAAGGTCGCGGGCCCGGCCATCAAGGCGGTCAATACCATCTGCGAAGCGGTGTCCAGCCAGGCGCGGATCATTGACGACCTGCTGGATGTCGCCCGGGTTCGCACGGGCAAACTGAAGCTGAAAAAGCAACCGATCGACCTGATTCGTACCCTCAAGGACATTCACAGCGTGGTGCTTGCCGACGGTCATCGTCGCCAGGTCAGCCTTCAGACACCTTCGGTGCCGGGCCCGTTGATCGTTGACGTAGACCCCACGCGCATCGAGCAAGTGATCTGGAACCTGGTCAACAACGCCCTGAAATTCACCCCCGAAGACGGCCAGGTGCAGTTGGTGGTCAGCCGCTCGGACGGGCGCGCGCAACTGGACGTCATCGACAGCGGCGCGGGCCTGGCCCAAGAAAGCCTGGAAGAAATCTTCGACATGTTCGGGCAAGCGGAAAACCAGCACCAGACTCACCAGCGCGAAGGCCTGGGGATTGGCTTGTCGTTGGTGCGGCAGCTGGTGGAGGCCCACGGCGGTTCGGTGAGCGTGCATTCGCGAGGGTTGGGCTTCGGTTGCACCTTTTCGATCTGGTTGCCGCTGTGCGAACAGCAGGATCATCTGCTGGATAGCGGCGCTACCCACAACGAAGATCAGCGCCTCAATGGCCTCAAGGTTTTACTGGTCGATGATTCAGCCGAAGTCCTTGAGGTGCTGAACATGCTGCTGGAAATGGAAGGCGCCCAAGTGAGCGCCTTCAGCGACCCGTTAAGCGCACTTGAAACAGCCCGGGATGCCCAGTACGACGTGATTATTTCGGACATCGGCATGCCTAAAATGAATGGCCATGAGCTGATGCAGAAGCTGCGCAAAGTAAGCCACCTTCGACAGGCTCCCGCCATCGCCTTAACGGGCTATGGCGCTGGCAATGACCAGAAAAAGGCGACTGAATCGGGCTTTAATGCGCATGTCAGCAAACCCGTGGGCCATGACTCGTTGATCTCCTTGATCGAAAAACTGTGCCGCTCACGCCGTTAGGGTTTGGGCTGACGGTCAAGGGTAGATGAACTGAGAGAAGCGCACGGACGCCCCTGTGGGTCGCGACACCTGGGTATCCACGCTGCCCACCGTGTCGCTGCGCAAGGTCAGGTGCAACACGGCCTGGCCGGCGCTGTCACTCAGCATCCAGACGCTTACACCCTCCCCGGCCGCCCTGGCCTTGAGCGGCTGCGGCTGGAGCATCTCGATATTGAAACCGCGCAGCAGCTCACCGCTCAACTCGACCTCCAGGGGTTCTTGGGCCTTGCCTTGCACATGAATCACCAGCCCATCGGAGGCGCCATTGCGCAAAAAGCGTTGGTACTCCACGCGCAACTGCCCATCGGCACTGCGCACTTCGCGGGTGCTCAGCGGCCCGCTGGAAAACAGGCCCGCCAGGCTCAGCCCCATCAGCACCAGCAGCGCGTACCAACCCACCCTTTCAAAGCGCCAGACCTTGCGCTGCAAGGCCATATCTTCCGGTACCGGGTAGTTGCGGCTCTGTAAGTCGTCGGGGTCTGGGTTGTTCATAGCGCGGCCCGGACTCAGCCCTTGCTGTGCTCGGGAGAAGACGGCCCCTTGGTGACACCCCTTGGGCCGGCAATCGCCCATATCGCGGCGCCCAGGAACGGCAGTACCACGACGACAGCACTCCAGCCTGCCTTGCTGGCCGATGCGTTATCGCTGCGCCAGATGCTGTTGATGATCCACGCGTCGAGCAGTACGAGGATCACTGCCAGGCCTATCCAGAAGTAAGTGGTTTGCATGATGCACCTCCAGGTTATGTAACTTTTGGTGCGCAGGCGCAGGCAGGGTTCATTATTTTTAAGGGCCTACCGTTGGACTCATCGACACTAAGCAAGCAACAACTGCAGTCCCTGGTGGCCATCTACGATCAAGCTTTGAATCAAGGCTTGATAGTGTTGCGCGGTACTGGGTTCTTGGAGATCGAAACATGCAGACCAAGTGATGCACGTTTGGTCTTGCCCCGTCAAAGCCACCAAACGTACCGTTGCCACATAGTTGTCCAGAGGCAGTGGCGCTTCCTCAAAGCGGTAGGACAGCGTTAAGGTGCGATCATCGACTGATAACAAGCGCTCTCTCACAACCGCTCCATCAGACAGCGTCAACGTGCGCATACTCCCAACAGCCCCATCGGACTCACCGTCCTCGAGGCTGCTTTCGACAATCGCAGGGTGCCATTGCTGGATCTCACCAAACTTCTTCACCACGCTCCAGGCGCGTTGTGCATCGCTGTTCAAAACAGCGGAGAATTCAACCATTGGCATCGTATAACCCTTTGAATAGACAGCCCGGCGATCCCGGCATCAGGCGTGCCGGGATCGGTTGATGCTTACGCGTCGAACTGGTGATACACCTTGGCAATCACCTTCCAGACACCCTCAATTTTGATCAGTGTCAGGTAGTCGTTGTAATCGGCGCCAATCGCATCGTTTTCCATATCGACACGTACTACTGCGGTGCTCGGCGTGATTGCCAATACGTCAAGGCGAGTGGTGATTTGGGGTGCACCGCCGTTCTTCGCAACGAAATCAAACAGGTTGTTGATCGGGCCGCCGAGCAACTCGCCATTGGTGAACCCATACATCACTGCGTCTTGATGGAAGGCTTGTGCAACGCTTTGAGCATTACCGGTACGCAGACCTTCCACGTACTGATTGGCTGTGGCGATGACAGCGTCGTACTCGTGGGTGGGTACTGCCTTGATATTCTTCGACATGCTTGTTTTTCCTTTTATGGGGGATGAGATGCCACACCGCTCGCCTGACATAGCCGGGGGGTCTTGCTGAATGAGTCAATGACCGCCGCCCGCTACCAATCCTGGCGCGTCGGCGAGATGATCAAGTCATTGACGGTGACGTTTTCCGGCTGGTTGAGCGCGTAAATCACTGCACGGGCGACATCGTCAGGCCCAATTGCAATCCGGTTCAGCGCCTGGGCAGCCTTGCGCCCCTGCGGATCACTGACCTTGTCCGCCCACCCTGTATTGATGACGCCAGGGCTGATCGTGTTAACGCGAATACCGTGCTGCACGCCGAGTTCTTTGCGCATGGACTCGGTCATGGCCTGGACGAAAAACTTGGTCGCACTGTAGACACCCGCAGACGGCCCTACCTGATGCCCTGCAACAGAGTCCATATTGAGAATCTGCCCGGACTTCTGTTCCAACATGAACGGCAATACTGCAGCCGTCATGTTGAGGTAACCCTTGATGTTCACATCGATCATCTTTTTCCAATCCTGCACGGCCAGATCAACCCAACGGGAAAAAAGCATCAGGCCAGCGTTGTTCACCAGAATGTCGATGGCGCCGTATGTTTCACGGGCAAACCTGGCAAGTGCCTGGGTTTGATCCGGTTGAGTCACATCAGTAGTAAACGCGACCACCTCACTTGCGGCCTCGCGCAGGTCAGCGACGAAAGACTCCAACGCCTCTTCATCAAGGGCGGCGGCAACCACACGCGCACCTTGCGCTACCAGCGCCCGGGTGGTTGCCGCGCCGATGCCTGAGGATGCGCCCGTGACGATGGCTACCTTGTTTTGCAGGTAATTCATGTTCCATACCTTTTTGCAATGAATGCTATTGCGACGCCTGCACCTTAATTAGCGCGGGACCTTGCTATTGAGGCGTCAGCGGTTGGCCAATCGATGTAACCTTTTGCCCCCCCGCCGTAGTAACTCTCGCGTGGAGCGATGGTCAGCTCAATACCGCGACGCAGACGCTCGACGAGGTCGGGGTTGGAAATGAACAAGCGACCAAATGCAACCGCATCGATCCGGCCCTGCGCGCGGCGTTCGATTGCCATCGCCAGGTCATAGTTGTTATTGCCTATGAATGGCCCTTCAAACTGGGCACTCAATGCATCCAGGTCCACACCTTCGGGCACTGTGCGGGAGGTCGCCGTGGCGCCTTCAACAAAATGCAGGTACGCCAGGTTCAATTGATTGAGCTGCTGGATCAGGTAGCCATAAGTCGCCATGACATTGCTGTCAGGAGGCGTATTACCGGCATCAGGGGTCACCGGTGAAAGGCGAATACCGACACGGTCGTTACCCCATATCGAAACCACGGCTTCAGTGACTTCCAAGGTCAGTCGCACCCGGTTCTCAATGGAGCCACCGTATTGATCGGTGCGTTTGTTAGTGGAATCCCGCAGGAATTGATCGAGCAGATAGCTGTTGGCCGAATGCACTTCTACGCCATCAAAACCGGCTCGCTTGGCGTTCTCGGCGGCCCGCTTGTATTGCTCGATGATCCCTGGGATCTCCGAGGTTTGCAGCGCACGAGGCGTCGATACCTCGACAAAGCCATTTTCGGTGTAGGTGCTACCTTCAGCCTTGATCGCCGAAGGCGCTACGGGGGCATCGCCGTTGGGTTGCAACTCGACACTGGAAAAACGTCCCACGTGCCACAACTGACTGACAATTTTGCCGCCCGCCGCGTGCACTGCATCGGTGACCTTTTTCCAGCCGTCCACCTGTTCTTGCGACCAGATTCCCGGAGTCATGGCATAGCCACGTCCTTGGGCAGAAATGTTCGTCGCTTCGGCAATGATCAAGCCGGCGCTGGCACGTTGAGCGTAGTAAGTGGCGTGCATTTCATTTGGCACACCGTCGTCGGCCATCCGGCTACGTGTGACGGGCGCCATGACTATCCGGTTAGCCAATTGCAGCGCCCCCAGATGCATGGGAGAAAAAAGGTCGGTATCCGTGGTGATATCGGTCATAAAGCCTCTTTATAAATTAGACCGGTCGTCTAGTAAAGTGGTAAAAAAAAACGCCTCTATGCCAGCAGGCGCTTACTCGTGTTCAGCGCTGTTTCGAAAGCAGCCGTTGTGTTTCGCACCTTCACTAACAGTGAAGCCCCAAGCCACAGTTGATACAACGATTCAGCCAATGTTTCGGCGTTCTGGGTCGATGTGATGGACCCATCAGCCATCCCCTGTTCAACACACCGGGTGATCCTCTGGATAATCAGTGCGGTGCCCTCTTCAAGTACGCTGCGCATGTCATCCGAAAGGTCGCACACTTCTGCGCCGAGTTTCACCACCAGGCATTTCTCCTCGGGATGATCGAACGCCTGTGTCTTCGCCCAATAATCCAGGTAGCCAATCAACCGCTCGGCGCCAGTCCCTTGCGCTGCCATGACGATGTCTACCCGACCGATATACTCTTGGAAATACTCTTCCAGTAGTGCCTGGCCGAACTCCTCCTTGGAGCGGAAGTAGTGATAAAACGAGCCCTTGGGCACGCCCGCCGTCGTCAATACTTCCATAAGACCGACGGCGGTATAGCCCTTGTGGGTCATCAGTGTCTTCGCTACATCGATGATGTGCTGTCGCATGTCCAGATTAGATTTTTTCATAATGACGAGAGCCTATCCAAAACTAGACCGGTCGTCTACAAAACATTAGCAATACCTGACGAATGACCCCCTGCGTTCTCGCCTATCGTTGCTCCTGCAAACGACTAGGCCCGTGCGGCTGGATAATCCGTTGAAGGTCTGAGCTCGACCTTTTCCCACTTGGCGATGACTAACGGCGCAATGGCATTGCCCAACACGTTCAACGTAGTGGTACCACTGTCGATGATCCTGAAAATGCCAGCGATCAACGCGACGCCTTCCAGTGGAAGACCTGCTGAGGCCAATGTCGCTGACAAGATGATGATGGCGAAACCTGGCACCCCTGCTGCGCCCTTGGAAGTCAGCACCATGGTCACCACCAACAGGATCTGCTGGGATAACGACAGGTCGATGCCATGGAGTTGCGCGACAAAGATCGTCGCCACCCCAAGAAAAATCGACGCACCATCGAGGTTGAACGCATACCCCACCGGCACCACGAAGCTGACGATCCGACGCGGCACGCCGTAACTTTCCATCTTTGTCATCAACTGCGGCATCACTGCGGCTGAGGCGGCACTTGAGAACGCGAGCATCAACTCATCGCGCAAGTACCCGATCAACTTGAAAATGTTTTCGCCTATCAAGTAACAGATACCGCCAAGTACCACCAACGCAAAAACAATCAGCGCCAGGTACACAACACCAATCAACTTGAGCAATGGCAACAAGGAAGCGAAACCAAACGTCGCCACGGTCGCGCCGATCATGCCGAACACACCCACAGGCGCATAAGCCATAACCATGGAGACAACCTTGAACATCGCATCGCAAACACTTTGAAGCAGTGCGATGACCGGTGCGTTTTTCTCTTTCGGCAAGGCGTTCAATGCCAAGCCGAACAGCACGGCAAAAAACAACACCGACAGCAATTTCCCCTCGGACATCGCAGCCAATACGTTATCGGGCACGATGTTCTGCAATATTACCAGCGCTCCTTTGGGCGGCTCCAGCGTGATGGATGCGGCACCGTGCGAAACACCGGAAATATCGGTACCTGTTCCCGGTTCGAAGAGATTTGCGAAACACAAGCCTATGACGACGGCCAGCGCGGTAATCGCAAAGAAATAACCGAGCGAGCGCACCCCCATGCGGCCAAATGACTTGCTGTCTGGGCCACCGGCAATGCCCAGAATCATGCAGCAGAACACGATTGGCACAACGACCATCTTCATCATCTTGATAAAGATGTCACCAAGCGGTTTCAGAACCTGCACGCTGACCCATGCCTGATAGTGCGGATGGGTATTGAAGTACCAACCGACAAGCACGCCAAGCAACAGCCCGGCAACGATTTGCCACATCAAGGGAATACGTTTCATGTCTAGCCTTCTTGTTGGTATGTAAGGTCTGCGTTATCAGCAGTTGCTAGAGTCATGAGCTTGCAGCTCACGTGAGCCCCCATGGCACAGCTCAGCTGTGCCATGGGTGTTCTTATTTCGCGAAGAGCTGGCCCATATCCTTGAACGCCTTGAATTCAAGGGCATTGCCGCAAGGATCAAACAGGAACATGGTGGCTTGCTCGCCAACCTGACCTTTGAAACGAATGTACGGTTCGATCACAAATTCGGTACCAAACGACTTCAGTCGCTCGGCCAGCGCTTCCCATTGCTCCCAACCCAGAATGATGCCGAAGTGCGGAACAGGAACATCGTGACCATCGACCGGATTGCTATGAACACTTTCTTGAGAGGCGGTTTTGGGATGCTCGTGAATCACCAGTTGATGACCATAGAAATTGAAATCGACCCATTGAGTGCTGGACCGCCCTTCTTCTAAACCAAAAACCTCACCGTAGAAGGTCCGTGTTGAAGCCAGGTCGTAAACAGGTATTGCGAGGTGGAATGGCGAGAGGCTCATCAGATCTCCAGTGCTTTTTTTGTGGGCTTGGCGAACATTCCCCCGTCATTGCCTCGCTTGGCTCAGCCGTTGCCGGGGATGGAAAACATCGTAGGACGGAAAACCCAACATAAAAATCAATATATATTTCTTAGAAACACAATTAATATTTATGAATGATCAAAGAACTCAAGACACTCATCGCTGTTGCACGGGAAGGCACTTTTGCCGCTGCCGGCAACAGAATCGGCCTGACCCAGGCCGCTGTGAGCGCGCAAATCCAGCGCCTCGAAGCTGAACTGGGCGTCGAAATTTTCGACAGAAAAGGACGCTCTGCGCATCTCAATAGAATGGGCCACCAAGTACTCTTGCAAGCTCAGGAGCTGCTCAATCTTTACGACAACCTGGGTTCCTCGACGATGGGACAACCCACCAACGAGCGGGTGACTATCGGCGCAATCGCGTCGGTGCAACGCTCATATTTGCCCGAATCGCTGGCCAGGTTTCACCAGCAATGCCCGCAATGTCGCACGCGAATCATTCCAGGGCTGTCGATGGAGTTGGTCAACCTCGTCGACGCTGGCGAGATCGACATGGCCACCATCATTCGCCCACCCTTCTCGCTTCAGAGTGACCTGCACTGGACGACGCTGGCGCGGGAGCCCTACCGGCTAATAGTACCGAGCGAAGTGCCGGGTGAAGACTGGTCGGCGCTCCTGTCCAGCCATCCTTTCATTCGCTATGACCGCTCATCGTTCGGCGGCCGGCAGGTTGATCGATTTGTGCGGCAAATGCATTTCGCGCTGCATGAGGTGTGCGAACTGGATGAGCTGGAAGCCATCCTCCAGTTGGTTAAAAAGGGCGTGGGCGTCGCATTGGTGCCGCAAACGTGCAGAGATCCGGAGTGGCCTATGGGTGTTCGAGCACTCGATCTGGGCATACACACCTTTCATCGTGATATCGGGCTCATACACCGTTCTCGCCAAAGCCTCACCGAACCGGTGCGGATACTGGCTGACTTGATCTCTGACCAGTTCAAGCGAGGCCTGATCTAACCAAGCGCTCGCTAGTGGTCGCCACCCGACCACGCCGATAGCTCGAGAACAGAACGTCTAGAAACGAGACGAGATGAAACGTATCAGCCTCACAAAAAACACATTTTATGCATAAATGCATTTTTATCCTTGACCGAGAGAGCCGAGTCTTTTAAATTCAAATAACTGTATATAAATACAGTATTTTGAATCCCTTCATGGACGAGGCTTACTATGAAAAGCACCCCTTCGAAATTTGGCAAAACACCCCATCAACCCAGCCTGTGGACCCGCGCCGATGCGCTCAAAGTCCATGCGGACGACCCCACCACCACCCAGCCGCTGGTCAGTGCGAACTTCCCGGTATTGAGTGACGAGGTTTTTATCTGGGACACCATGCCGCTGCGTGACATCGACGGCAACATCACCTCCGTCGACGGCTGGTCGGTGATCTTCACCCTCACTGCGGATCGCCACCCGAACGACCCTCAATACCTCGATCAGAATGGCAACTACGACGTCATCCGCGACTGGAACGATCGCCATGGCCGGGCAAAGATGTACTACTGGTTCTCCCGCACCGGCAAAGACTGGAAACTCGGCGGCCGGGTAATGGCTGAAGGGGTTTCGCCCACCGTGCGCGAATGGGCTGGCACACCGATCCTGCTGAACGAACAAGGCGAAGTGGACCTGTACTACACCGCCGTCACGCCCGGCGCGACCATCGTCAAGGTGCGTGGCCGCGTGGTGACCACCGAGCACGGCGTCAGCCTGGTGGGCTTCGAGAAGGTCAAGCCGCTGTTCGAGGCGGACGGCAAGATGTACCAGACCGAAGCGCAAAACGCCTTCTGGGGCTTTCGCGATCCATGGCCATTCCGCGACCCGAAAGACGGCAAGCTGTACATGCTGTTCGAAGGCAACGTGGCCGGCGAGCGCGGTTCGCACAAGGTCGGTAAAGCCGAAATCGGCGACGTGCCACCCGGCTATGAAGAGGTCGGCAACTCGCGCTTCCAGACCGCCTGCGTCGGGATCGCCGTGGCCCGCGACGAAGACGGCGACGACTGGGAAATGCTGCCACCGCTGCTGACCGCGATCGGCGTCAACGACCAGACCGAACGCCCGCACTTCGTGTTCCAGGACGGCAAGTACTACCTGTTCACCATCAGCCACACCTTCACCTACGCCGACGGTGTAACCGGCCCGGACGGGGTGTACGGTTTCGTCGCCGATTCGCTGTTCGGCCCGTATGTGCCGTTGAACGGCTCTGGCCTGGTACTGGGCAACCCGTCCTCCCAACCGTTCCAGACCTACTCGCACTGCGTCATGCCCAACGGCCTGGTGACCTCCTTCATCGACAGCGTACCGACCGACGACACCGGCACGCAGATCCGTATCGGCGGCACCGAGGCACCGACGGTGGGTATCAAGATCAAAGGGCTGCAAACGTTCGTAGTCGCCGAGTATGACTACGGCTACATCCCGCCGATGCTCGACGTCACGCTCAAGTAAACGGAGGCTGTAAGGCAACGGGTTTGAATTCGATGACAAACCCGTAGTGGATAGCATCGAGATATCCCGTCTGATGCAACTTACCCCACCTCACTGGCTACAAGGATGTAGCCAGTGAGGTGGGGTGCGCGCTGTGCCCGTTGAAGGCCAGCGCCTCAAAGCCAGTCGTAGACGTCGATGCCGCTGAGAATGAGCGGGTGATTCATGAGGCTTAAGTCGATCAATTTCCAACGTTTTTGAAAGTGAATTGTTCTAAAAAGAAAACAATGAATTTTAATATATGGCCTTTTTATGAACAGTCCAAAGCTTTATCGTGTGAATCCTTCCTGCAATGCACGCACCTTTGACTAGTGAGAATCAAGACATGCCATTGATCAAAATCGACCTTATAGATGGGCGTTCTGATGACCAAGTAAAAACCTTGCTCGACGCTGCCCACTGCGCAGTCGTGGAGGCATTTCAAGTACCCGAAGGGGATCGGTATCAAATCGTCAACGAACATCGCCCAAGTAGATTGATTGTCAAAGATACAGGGCTCGGTATCGATCGAACGGACAATGTAGTGGTGATCACTGTGATCAGTCGTCCTAGGACTGAGGAATCCAAAGTCTTGTTCTATCAGTTGCTAGCGAAAGGCCTGCGGGAGAAATGTGGAATTGCCGCCTCCGAACTGGTGGTTTCAATAGTAACCAATACAGATGCGGACTGGAGCTTTGGTTATGGACGGGCACAATTTCTAACCGGGGAGCTTTGAGGCACTCAGTGGAGTCTGGCTCCGAGTTGGGCCCCAAAGGAGTATCCCACACGGCAATCCCGCGGTGCCCTTGATACCGCCTTGCGGATATTTTCTGCTATGCGCTCGCGCAGGGGCGCCTATGCTTCGCCTGGAAACCACCGTGACTCAGGATTATCGGTGCCAAATGTGACATCCACCCAAAGCGCAACGAGGCGGTTTGGAAAACCGAATCAAAGGTGTAATGCGGGCGTGGACTCGCGAACGCCATGGACAGAAGGAACCCGGACACGCAGCGCAATCAGCAACGCAGCCAGCAGCATCAGCATCGCTGCCGCTATGAATACGCCAGCGCTGCCACCGAGGCTGAACACTGCTCCGCCAGCGGCGGCGCCCGTGGCGATGGCGGACTGCACAGATGCCACCACCATGCCCCCGGCGCTTTCCGCCTGATCAGGTACCGCGCTGGCGACCCAGTTCGACCACGCTACCGGCACACCGCCGAAGGCCAAGCCCCATATTGCCAGCAGTACTGCCTGCATCGGCAACGAGGGTGGCAACAGCACCAACGCCAGTGCTGCAACCCCGACCAGCGCAGGCATTAACACCAGAGTGGCCAGCGGGTGGTGCTCCAGCAGCCTGCCAGCCAACAGCGTGCCGAAGAAGTTCGCCACACCGAACCCCAGCAACATCAGCGACAGCCCTTGCGGGCCGATGCCGGTAGTGCCTTCCAGGAATGGCCGAACATAGGTGAACATCGCAAAGTGACCGCTATGCACCAGCACACAACCGAACATCCCCATGGCGATGCCCGGGCGCTGCAACACTTCGAAAACGGTGCGCAGACGTGTCGGCCGGCGCGGCGCGAGGCGCGGCAAAGTCAATGACTGAAAAGCCAGGGTCACCATGCCTACCGCCGCCGCTGCAAAGAACGCACTGCGCCAGCCGTATAGCCCACCCAGATAGCTGCCCAGCGGCACGGCAACAACCGTCCCGATAGCAATCCCGCTGAAAATGATCGAAAGCGCCCGAGGCAACAAAGCACTCGGCACCAGGCGCATCGCCACCGCCGCAGCCATGCTCCAGAACCCGCCTAGGGCAATCCCCAGCAAGATGCGCATCAACAACAGCACCGCGACGACCAGAAGATTGGAGGCAACCATCAGCGTTGAAAACCCCAGCAACACCCAACGTCGGTCGATACCGCGGGTCAGGCCTGGCGCCAACAAACCGGCGAACAGCGCTACCACTGCTGTCACCGTTACCGCCTGGCCAGCCAGTGCTTCGGACACTCCCAGATCAGTCGCCATCAGTGTTAACAAACTGGCCGGAAGGTACTCAGCGGTCAGTAATCCGAACACCCCCATTGCCAGCGAGAAGACCGCCATCCACGCGGGGGCCGCAGGCTCCGCCTCCGAGAAGGCGCCGGGATGGCGGTTGGATACGGCATTACATATACAGTCAGTCATTGCAGGGATCTCCAGTCTTCATTTCAAGCCGCAGTCTAGGCGCCGGAAACTGGATGATCTATGATCAAAAACCTCTACTTTTTGACTAAAACACCTGAACAATGTCTGCAAAACAGTTTGCTCTTTCCTCGGATCTCATCAACGAGCTGTTGCGCGGTATGCGCCTGCGTGGCGTCGAATACCGGCGTATACAAGCCAGTCCGAGTTTCGGTTTGGGCTTCGCTGAAAAACCTGGGCATGCCTGGTTCCATTTCATGGCGGTCGGCAATGCGGTGCTGCGAATGGCGGACGGCACCACCTACGCGCTGTCTGCCGGCAACGCCGTGTTCATCTCCCATGGCGCCGCCCATCAACTGTCTTCCCATGCGGACGCACCTGTTCAGGACATCGACGGTCTAGACAGCGTCCCCCTCGGTGACACCGTGAGCGCGGTGCACACCGCAACCGATGCCAGCCCAACGCCGAGCACTATTTTGTTCAGTGGTTGCATGGAGTTTGAACTGGGCAGTATCCATGGCCTTGGCAAACTGATGCCGGGCCTGATGTTGATTGATGCCGGCGGCCAGCGCTACCCTGGACTGGTGCCTATCCTGACCACCATGGAACGCGAGGTCAGCGCCGCACGTGTGGGCTTCGCCGGTATCCTCGCGCGGTTGGCCGACGTGGTGGCCGCCATGGTCGTTCGCGGCTGGGTGGAGTGCGCTTGCGGTAATGCCTCTGGCCTGGTCGCCGCCTTGCGCGATCCACGCTTGGCAGGTGCACTGCTAGCGCTCCATCAACAACCGGGCCGCGACTGGACCGTTGCGCAATTGGCAGCGCAATGCAACACCTCACGCTCGGCCTTCGCGGACCGCTTCCAGGTGACGATTGGCATGACACCGCTGCGCTATGTCACCGAACTGCGAATGCGGCTCGCAAGCCAGTGGCTGACCCTCGAAAGGCTGCCGATCGAAGAGGTAGCACAGCGCTTGGGCTATACATCCCAAGCCGCTTTCAGTCGCGCATTCAAGCGTATTACGGGCAAGACACCGGGGTTAAGTCGCAAGGTGAGGCAGCCCGCTGTTACTTGAAGCTGAGCGCACGTAGTCGACGGTCTGTGCCTCTGAATCATTTAACGCCCGTTACGTCGAGGAATGGGTCACGGCAGTGCACAACCGACTAAAGGACTGTCAAGTATGACAGTAGACGCCTGCAACGCCTCATCTGAGAATGAACGCCACGCGGCGAGAATCCCCAGCCTCTGATACTGGGCCAGCACGTTTGCCGCCAGCACTCGATGAGGGGCTCAGTCATGGAGATCACTGAATGCCGTGCCGCAGACAACGTCATCTTGACACTAAAGCAGCCGATGAACGCGCGACGCACACGCCTGCTGTGCGGTTATCTGCGCCAGATCAATCCGCCGGCCGAGTATTTGATCCTGGTCGAGGAATGGACGGCGCAAGCCCATTACGTGCAGTTCAACCAAATTACAGGGTGCGTGCGTATGACCAAAAAACTGCGGCCACGCCCGGCCTGAGCATCCGCTCATGAACGTGCGTTCACGTAGCATCAGCGTAACGCTGGTGATCGGCGTGTTCACCACCATGGGGTGGTGCAGGCGGAACGCGGCCTCATTAAACCCTCGCAGACCTCAGCTGTTGATTGACCTCCACAGCAGCGGCGTGCCCAGCATTCGGCTGGAAATCAACAGCACTTGGCTGCTTCCATCGCAGGGGGGATATCTATGCCCAACGCTTTTCCTAATTGCTGCAACGCCTCACCCGGTACATTCGAAATACAAATGACACTGTCAACGGTGCGTGTCGAGCGGGTGGCGTGTCATCGGCTCATGCGTGGCACGCGCGGGTTGGATGTGCACAATAGCTGCTGACGAAGGACGGCATGTGACGGAGCTTAGGGCGTATCAGGTGGCGCGCGTCGGCATCAGCGCGTAGTCTTTTCCCACCGCTCCCAAGGCCGCACTTGCCCCCAGGTTAACCATGGCAGGCCGGACCCAAACCGTACGCTCCTCCAACCGCCGGATATGCCCACGGCGCAAATGCGCCCGTGGCGCGGCGTGAACCCCACCGCCTGCGGTCGCTCTCCCCCCGAGGAGCCTCGATCTGCAGGACCCGGTAGCTGAAGAAAGGTTGCTTCCCCTTCGCCACGCGTTTTTTATTTAACATTTTCGGTGCAGTGATCTCGGGCACCGTCACATTTGTCAGACCACTGTCCTGATCGGTGGTGTAGAGCTGGACGCGGCTTTGACCGGGGGAGTTATCGAACTGCAGGTGTCGATAGCCCCCGCTGCCGGTGGCATTGATGGGTAGGTCTTGGGCTTCCCAGCCGTCGGGGTGATGCATCAAAAAAAATTTTCTATCATCAACAAAATGGCCAAACCACTGCAGATACCAATAACAAAGCATATCAGCGGCCATGTTTGATCCACGAACCCGAACTTGGGGTTATCGCGCCAATCGCGCGCCCATGCGTCATCTGGGTCAATCGCATTCATTGCCTCAATTTCAGGCGGCCAGCAAGGAATACGACTCGTAGTCATCGCTAGCCAGCGACCAAGTGCAATGTAACTGTATGGGAGAGAAAAGACCAAAGAGATCCAAGGCCAACGCGCACATCCCGCAAACGTTCGCAAAACCGAAAAAAAGAAGCCTTCTTTTCTGTCATGAATAGGCAAGCAAATCGACGCATCAACATACGCCTGTGCCGCACCATCGTCACATTCCATATAGCGCCGAATGAACTCCCACAACTGCAGCACATTCTCCCGCCCACCCGCCAGCACATAGCCAAGTGAAAATGTTTGCAACACAGTATTACCATCCTCAGATAAAACATGCGCCCTCAAGTCGTAGGATTTACCAGCCGGCTGCGTCGTCGCCTCCCCAACAAAAACAAAAACGCTATCCCAAGACGCCGTCAGCACACTCCCATTCTGACAAAATATATGAAGCTGCCTTGTCCTTCTATTTAAACGCATAGGATAATGAGTCCATCTAAAACACTCACTTCGGACAAGCCAGCGTATCCCAATCGCTATGACCAGTAATAGAGGAAAAAAATCAACCATAACACCCAACTGATCCAGTTCTCATCATCACCGATCGGAGGCCATAAGAAATATACCGCCCAATAAAAATAAATAGCTGTAGGAAATAATGCCAGCGCGCCCACCAAACCCAGCCAGACATTAAAGCCTTTACCTGCATACCAGCGATCCACCACCTCTAGGTAAGTAGAATTAAGTTTGATTACTGACAAAAAATTATTCGGATCTACATCTATGGAGCGTGACACATCCAACTTCTTTTTACGCTCCTCATCGTGCAACGGACGATTTACTGGATAGCGCAGCTTGCCAAATTCGAGACCTGTATAATCCATATCAACTCCTTAACGCTACTTGCAACTCAGCCATCTGCACTTCGTTACTTGAATAGCGAAAACCAACAAGCTTTCCGAATCTGCGGCTCGCGCTTCAGCGACGGCTTCGCACTCGGCGGTTTTGGCGTCGAACTGCGCCAGCACTGCGTCCGCTTCATTCATGTCAAGTTGATCAAACAGCTTAAGCGCCTGCTCACCGGCACGCTGTCTATGCAGCTCATCCAACGGGGAATGCCCTATCAAACCTCGGAGCGCTCCTGATGACCGGCAGCCGGCCGCCATCCCTTACGCTCAGGCATAGGCGTTTCGCTTCGTTCTTTCAGGGTATTGGCCCGTAGGTTGGCGCCAATAATCGGACCGAAGTCTTCCGCGGTCGTAAGCTTGGGAATGGGTTTGCCAGGTTGGCCGGCTTCTTGGATCTCTTTGGGCCAACGTGGCGCCCAACACAGCAGTAAAGAAATCCAATGACACAGGGCATGCAGCACGATCAGGGGCGAGAGTAAGGTGCCCGTGATCAACGCGGTAATCTTTCCACCGTTGCGCCAGAAACCGGACATGAAACGAAGGGTTGCTCGAATCGGCTCGATTGGGGTGGGTCTCAGAGTGAGCAACCTTTTCGGCTTGGGAACGGCTTGTGGACCCTCCTCCATATACCGGCGGATGAACTCCCAGAAACCAACCAGTTCCTGATTACCGTGCATAGGCCGCCCTAACATGAGCAATTCATCGTAACCAGCCCCGGAATGATCGGAAAGGAAGCCTAAGATCAAAAAACCGCTGGCCCCGATAAAATCAGGATCCTCTGGATTGATCACTGGGACCACTGCGCCCCACGGCAACGTGACGAGCCCTCCTGCGTAATCTGGGCGATTCACATAGACCTGCCGAGTTTTGCGATTGAAACGCGCGATTAAATGTCGCTGAGTAAACAACTCGACACGAATCCATTTCCAAGTGTGTTTCCAAAGAAGGTAATTCATCACGAACCAAAGACTGATAATTGAGACACCAAAAAACCACCCATCAAGACCTACAGATTTTTCAGTATTAAAGTCTGAAACAAGAACACCTATGACCGTCCAAACAAAGCCATAAAACATGTAAGAGTTCAGCCCAATGGATAATGCCAGGAAGGCGAATGCAATCAGCCCTCGCTTCTCCTCTTGGAAAGCTGCGCGCACATCAATGTAATTTTCACCAAACTCATATAATGAGCCCGCATCAGTAGGGACATCACTAGCTGACTCATAAACCCCCCATAGTTTTGCATTTTCATCCAAGCGCGTCGCAATCGACGAAGCTACCCCTTCGCTTGTGGCGGCGTCCTTTTTCCAATGCTCTCGCGCTTCTGGATCTTCTGTTTTTACAGACCACATCATACGCTCAAATAAAAACATCATTCACCAACCATACTAGTGAAGGCAGACTCCAAACCTACAACTTCTTCAGCCTGGCCCTTAAACCCTTTAGTTTTTTTACTTTTCCGAAATACGGACTTTTCACACCACGCTTCAATAGCCGCTGGCTCAAATAACCATATTGCCCCACCAATAATCAATGCGATCCAAGCAAGTCGAGCTAATCCCGCCCGCATCACAAGTAGCGCTCGCTCCGCCGCCAAACGCGCCGCTACCACCTCAAGGACCTTAAGGAGTTCCAAAGTAATAGCATTACCGGTTCTAGCTATTAACATTCGTAAATACGGACCACTTCCAGATATCGCAATTCCTAGAGAAAGAAATGCAACTCCGAATGTGGCAGCTCCTTTAACACCGTATGCGAACGCTAACGAAAACCGCTTTTTGTGAATTTGATCGACAGCAGTGCTCACATCTAGCGAACCACCAATCACACCACCAATCGCGCCCAAAAAACCACCGTACAACTTCAATCCACCGCCCCAACTGGCCGCTATTCTTCCCGTTGCCGTGGCAGCCCCATATTTCTTACTGGTCCACTCCGCCCCGGTATGCATCAAATCCAGCGCGACGGCGGTGGTCGCCAGTGCTGCCGCGACAAATTCCGCCTTCTGCTTGTTGCCATCCGGCATCGCCTGGGCCTTGTTGTAGAGCTGAAACGCTTCGTACAGTCCCACAATCACCCCGATCCGCAAGGCATAAAAGTTGCCCACCTTGCCGGACTCCAACTCTGCCTGAACCGAAGCGCGCACCCGCACCTGCAACTCCGCACGCACCCGGTCAATGCTCTTTGGTGTCTTGGCCTCGGCCAGTTCCTCCAGGCGCAACTGCGGTGCCAATTTGCCCAGGCGCCAACTCACGGCGGTGGTCAGTACATGGGCCATGGCCTTATCAACACTATTTGGTGAACCGTAGGTGAATACGCCTTTGGCCAACTGCGCGTACCAGCCCATCAGAACGCCCATCTGCGAACGGGCCAGCCAGTCCATGGGCGCGAGTTTTTCGCCATCGGCCAGGACTTTGTTGGCTTTTTCGAAGGTATTGATGATGCTTTTACCGCGCTTGATTTCCTTGATCGCGATGGCAGCAATGTCCTTGAGCGGCAGACTGGCGAACAGTGATTTACTTTCGGTCAAACCGACCCGTGTGTGTTCGATGAGGTCCTGCTGATTCAAGGCATAAACGCGCCAGAACAGGTTGCCTTCGGCGATTTGCGTGTCTTCCCACCACTGCGCCAGCAGGGCTTGGCCCGGTGGGCACGCTTCCATGCCCAAGGTGCACAGCGCGGCCTGGATCGCGAACGCCCAGCCACATCGCAGGTCCTGTGGGTCATAGGCGTACAAGGCGTTAAGCAGGTAGGTGCTCTGCAAGACGATTAAATGCTCTGCGGCTCGCGCTTCAGCGACGGCTTCGCACTCGGCGGTTTTGGCGTCGAACTGCGCCAGTACTGAGTCCGCCTCATTCATGTCAAGTTGATCAAACAGCTTAAGCGCCTGCTCACCGGCACGTTGTTTGCGCTGGGCGATCGTCTCCTCGCCTATTTGCTGACGAGTCATAGCCTTGCCTGTCTCGCGCATGCTTTCACGCGCCGCGACGCCAGGATCGGGGTAACGCTGTTGGGCCTCTGCGCGGACTTTTACCATCTCCGCATACAGTTCGACTTCAGTCATTCTCAGACTGGCGCGGTTGCGTGCTCGGACGATGTAGTCTTCACGCGCTTCCTTGTTGGTGTCCGGAAACAGGCCTTGCAATGTGTCTTCGGTATGACTGGTGTAGGCCCAATCATCGATGCTTTCATCGGCTTTTTTAATCCGGTGTTCACGGATTCCCTCGCGTACATCCTTGAGCCGCAACGCAACCTGAACACGCCAGTGATTGGTGGCGCCGTCCTGCTCTTCATTCAGCCAGGGCTCCGCCCCTTCGAGCGCCGCATTACGCCAGGCGTTCAGCTCCTGGGTCACACCGATCGCATCACGTAGCACCAGGGCAGCGCCTTGGTCTCGCTCCAGCGCATCCCGCAATGCTACAAGACGGATATGTGATGAGATCAGACGCCCACTGTCCAATGCATCCGATGGACACAGTGGTGGATAGGCCTGTTGACTCAGTGCATTGAGCAGGGCCGGAGAACGTGCGGCCAACTGCGTCGGCGCAGCGTCCTGAGTCGCCGCCGTAGCGGTGATGCCCAACGCTTTATATTCCAGTACCCATTGGGCCAAGGCCTGCGGCTCAAGGCTGAAGGGTTGGTGACGGTTGCCGTTAACCCAGTCCGCAGGGCTGAAGTACTGCATTTTCTCTTCGTTTGAAAATGCCGCCGCGGACTGTTCGTACTCATCCAGCTTGGCTTTGGACAAGGGGTCAGGCGTGTACAGCCAATAGGTGTTGTTGACCTCTTCCGGCTTTTCAATACTGACCGCCGAGGTCGAGGGCGCGTTAGCATCTCGGGAGCAACTGAACGTCAGGCTTGGGGCGGGTGGGTAGAGCGGGGCGAATTGATAGAGCCGCGCATCGTCAGTGACAAAATACGACTGCCAGGACTTCAGGCCGTTACGCTCGACCAGCACATACAGGTAACTCTTGCGCAGCATCCGCGCACTGAAGCGCACTTGGGGGAAGTCAAACGACTCGCCCAGCGCCACCACCGCGACCTTGTCCAACAACATCGGGCTGTCGCTACAAAAAGCCGAATGCCTCAGCGGGAAAATCAGCAACCCCTGCTTGTTGCAAAAATTGCACTTGCCAGGCCTACACGGCACCATTGAGTTTTGACTCGCGTTGATTATTGGATTGCTCATAGCAAGATCATCCAATGAGTGGCCTGACCGATACTTGGGTAATGCGCCTGTATCCGCACGCACCTGAAGTTTTTCGCCAGGAAAGTGGCCACCTTGGATTTGCTCACTATCGCCCCCTCTAATCCATTCAAAAAAGCTCGCAACTGGCACATTGAAGGGCTGGAGAAACTAGCCTGCATGAGCGTGCTCCATTTCATGTTTGAGACGTAGAAGTTCATCGCCACTCACCGACCCCATCGCCTCCCCAAAGGTAGATCCCACTTTTCGAGCGTCCTCCAGTACCTGACGAATTCGAGAGTGCTGGTCAAAACTGCGATGCAACCAAACTCCGAAAACTGCGTAAGTGGCTTGCTCCACTTGTCCCTTGAAGCCTTGTTCAACCGCGCGCCGGACTAAAAGAGTTATTTGTGTGATCCAGTCAGGCTCATAGGCACAACCCAACGTCCGGAGCATATGAACTGCCGAGTTCACCACTTCAATCTGCTTTAATGCTGACCACTGTTCGGCATTAGCCAGGAACGGTGCTCGACTTATTGGTGCAAGTGAGGGATATACCGTTTGCTGCAGCTGCGCCCCTTCATCCAAATAGATCCACTGCTCGACACCGCTCTCGAGTTGCATCAACTGCGGCTTATCGAAGACAACAGGAAGTTGTGCCATCACTCGAGGATCATAGAACCGCAGTCGGGCCGTACCGCTGCCGTGGAGCAGCTTGAGCTTTGAACTCAGCAGGCTGGCCAACGGCTGGGGGGACAGCGAGGAAGATAGCCATCCAGCCACCTGCCGTAGGCGACAGTCAGAAGTCATCGTTTGCTGTATTGCTAGGTCAACGCTAGCGTCCAACAAATCATCGTGACGCCCTTCTAATCTCACCAGTACCGGTGCTTTTTGAGGTTGCTCAGCAAAGTCGGAATGTTTCAAATACGCCATATTGTCTTGCGCCCGCTCCCGCACAACTTGATCCAATGCATGAGGACGCGCCATATCCAGCAATACGTAGGTGTTGGGGTATGAAGCCACCTTGTTAAACAGCAGGTCCTTGATCCCGCTGATCTCTGTTTCGTTCACAGAGGCCTCCCTTTCCCTAAACAACAGATGCACCCGACATGTCCGCTTCGCTATTTTTGAACTCGCAACCCGTGAACCGCCCTTTGTTCAACACTGCTGGATTAGGAGCACCATTCTTCGGGCCCGTTAAGGCGTGCCGCTGCGCCTTGAACGTCACCGTCCCCGGCGCATGAATCTCAATGTTGCCCCCCACCAGCCGAACGGTCGCGCCCTGCACACTCAACAGCACCTGCTCTTTGCCCTGTACAAGCCCGTTGCCCTGGGTGCTGACCAGGCGAATGTTCTGTTGTGCCGCCATGCGGATCTTGTCGCTCTGCGCTTGCACGCTGACCGCGCCGCTGGCGGCGTGCAGGGCGATGCCGGTGTTCGCAATGGGGCGACTGTCGCCCCCTGCGCCACGGGTAAACAGCATCAGGCCTTGAGCCGCGAGAAAGGCGGTGTGGCCTTGGGCGGTGAAGTTGATGTCCGCGCCGGCGTTGAGTAGGCATTGAGTACCCGTCGCCCAGATCTGGTGCTTGGGGGTCAAACTGAGCACGCCCGCTTGGCCATAGAGCGCGAGCAGCGGCTTGCTCCACGCCGCCACTTGCCCCTCGCCACCGCCAATGCCCGTGCCTGACGCGGTTCCCTGTTGTGTCGCCTTCAGACTTTCCTGGCTGTTCTGCAGGGCTTCACTGGTGGGCAACTGCTTGCCGTCGCTGGCTAGCCCGGCCTTCTGCTGTCTGGCGTTGTCGGCCAATTGATCCACTTGGCCTTGGGCTTTTTCCAGCTCGGCCAACAGACCCTTGGCCTGCATTTGCTGGTCAGCCGGCTCCGTCGTCAGCAATAGCCCGGTACCGGCACGCAATGCACCTTGGGCCTGGGTGTGCAGTTCGACGCCATAGCCTCGGTCAGCCAGGCGTTGGTTGTCTTTGTTCTGTTTGAGGTGCCCTAACGTCAGACCACTGTCTTGATCGGTGGTGTAGAGCTGGACGCGGCTTTGCCCTGGGGTGTCGTCGAACTGCAGGTGTCGATAGCCGCCGCTGCCGGTGGCGCTGGTGGACAGGTCCTGGGTTTTCCAGCCACTGAGTACCCCGGCGTGTTGGTTGCCGGGAAACCACGCCGGTGCGTTGCCGGTACTGCCGGAGGCACCGCCTGCGATCTGGTTATGCGCCGCTTCGGCCTGGCCCCGGCCGTTGTACAGCGAGCCGATGACCACGGGGCGGTCGATCTGCCCTTCGAGGAACTCCACCAGCACCTCCTGCCCGACCCGGGGCACCCAGGCACTCCCCCAATTGCCACCGGCCTGGGTCGCGGCCACGCGCACCCAAGTGCCAACACGGGCGTCTGCCGGCGCATTGTCGGTCGCACGAGGATGGGGGCGATGGCTGGATGAGCGTTCACCGCGCTGCCAGTGGAATTGCACCTTGATGCGTTGGTCGCGATCGGTCATCACGGGGCCTCCGTCGCCGATCACAATGGCGCTCTGCGCACCGTGGACGGTTGGGATGGGATGCAGGCGGCGTCCGTGACCGTCTTGGGTTTGCGGTCGATAAGGGTGACTGGCGGGGATGAGTGTGAAGTGGTTGCAATACACCGCCTCCGGCTGGTCGGGCACAGGCCCCAGCCCTGCCAGTACCGCCGCTTGCAGCTGAGCATCCAGGTTATTGCGGGCCTGATGGTGCACCCGTATGCACAGCATGGGTTCGTCCGCCTGCACGCTGTCGTGGTTACTCAGGCATAGAGTGGCCCCTGGTGCCAAACGTCGCCATGTCCCCAGGCTGTGCACTTGGCGACGCGCAACCTGCTGAGCATTCAGGTGCTGGCGTGCACGCTGCTCACCCTGGGCTGTGTCCGTCCAGGCATAAGGGCCGGCGGTGTCCTGGTCCACACATCCACTGATGCCGGTGTCGCCCTGAGCGTGTCCTGACAACAATGAATTGCTGCGGTAGTCCCAGCTTTGGCGCTGTACCTGCCCCACCATCCAGCGGTGCTCTTCCGCCCATTGCTGAACACTGTCCTCTGCCTCGGTGGCGTCGCTGCGATGAAAGCGCACGGATACCGGCGCATTCGGCGCCAGTTTGCGGTTGCTGTCGGTCAGCACCAAGGTATGACTGCCCAAGTTCGGGGCCTGGGCATCACCCAGATGCTCAAAGTGATAGGCAATGCCCTCCTCCGCCAGCAGCCGCTGCACAAACGCCAGGTCACTTTCCTGGTATTGAGTCGTCAGGCTGCGCTTGCGGTACACGCCCGGATCCTCCAGGGCCCAGCGCCACTGCGGCTGAATCACGCCCTTGCTATAGAAACCGAAAATTTGCTCGAAAATCTCCATCACGGTCAGGTCATGAAAGGCGTAGCTGTCTTGCCGGTGTCGCAACAGGCTCAACCATGGCTCGATCCGTAACTGATAACGGGCCAACCCACCATTGCTGCCGACGCGTGTGCATTGGCTGACATGCCCGTGAAAAGGCCGCAAGTCCGTGCGCGAGTCAGCACACTGCAACTGCACCAACACCGGTGCGCCGACCAGTTGTTCAATGGGCAAACGCCCGTCCGCGGACAAGGCACTCAGTTGCAAGCAGTACCCTTGCTGGTCTAGCGCCTCCCAGCCGTCGAGGTATTCGGCGACCAGCGTGTCTGCGCCCAAGGGGGTGTGCAGTTGCAAAAGGCGCTGCTGTTGCGTCAATGCGGTAGAGAACGTCACAGGTCATCCTTCCCGGCGGTGTTCATTTGATCTGGTAGGTAAAGCCGCGCTTATTAGCGCCGACTTTGATTCGCGACAAGGTCTGCCTATCGGCCATTCGTGCCAGGACGGCGTCGGCGATTTCAGGCAGCAGGCTGCCATTGATGATCTGGTCAACGGCACGGGCGCCGATGTCGACTTCAGTGCAACGCACCAGCAGTGACTCCACCAGCGCATCGTCGTAATGAAACTCGGCCTGGTGATTGGCTTCGACACGGCGACCAACGCGGTCCAGCTTCAAACGGATAATCGCGGCCAGCGAGTCATCATTGATCGGGTAGTAAGGCACAACGTCCATGCGGCCGAGAAAGGCCGGCTTGAAGGTCTTGTATAGCGTGGGGCGGATCAGCTCCGACAACTGTTTGACACCCGGCAGTTCATCGGGCGTTTTGTTGAGGCACGCCTGCATGATCAACGACGAGGCGGTATTGCTGGTAAGGATGATCAATGTGTTACGAAAGTCGATTTCACGCCCTTCGGCGTCGTCCAGCACACCTTTATCAAACACTTGGTAGAACAGCTCCAACACATCCGGATGGGCCTTTTCCACTTCATCCAGCAGCACCACGCTGTAGGGCGCGCGCCGCACGGCTTCAGTCAATTGCCCGCCTTCGCCGTAACCGACATAGCCAGGGGGCGAGCCTTTGAGGCCTGAGACGCTGTGGGCTTCCTGGTATTCGCTCATGTTGAAGGTGATCAGCTTGCGCTCACCGCCGTACAACGCATCGGCCAGAGCCAGGGCGGTTTCCGTCTTGCCAACGCCGGAAGGTCCGACGAACAGAAATACGCCCTTGGGCTTGTCCGGGTCCTCAAGATAAGCGCGGGCAGTGCGCACTCGCTGTGCGATAGAGGCCAAGGCATGGGGCTGACCGATGACCCGGGCCTGCAGCACATCACCCAAGGTGCGAACCGTACGAATTTCATCTTTGACCATTTTGCCCAAGGGTATGCCAGTCCACGCGGACACCACTTGGGCAATGACATTGGCGTCAACTTGCAACGGCAGTAAGGGGGTCTCCCCTTGCACCTTGGCCAAGGCGTCCATCGCTCGGGCTAATTCCAAGCGCTGCGGTGGCATGGGAGCTTTTTTACGCGCTGCCGTCAACGCATTGGCCGACGGCATTCCCTCCTCCAACTCGCCACGCAGTTGCGCAATACGTTGGACCAACACTGACTCTTGCTGCCACAGCGTAGTGGCCTCATCTAACTGTTGAGTCAGTGTCGCGGAGTGGGCTTGCAGTTCGTTCAAGTGTTTTTCGTGCTGACCGCCACTGGCGAGTTCTCGGCTCAATGCCTGCCGCTGGACCTCCAGTTGCTCTAGCTGTTTTTGAAGGTCAGCAATCATTGCGGGCCGAACACCTTGGCTCAAGGCAACTCGTGAACAGGCCGTGTCCAACACGCTGACGGCCTTGTCCGGCAGTTGCCGGGCGCTGATATAGCGGTGCGACAAGCGCACTGCCTCAGTGACCGCCTCATCCAGCACGCGGACGTTGAAGTGTTGCTCCATCAGGGGCACCAACGCCCGTAACATAGCCGCTGCTACCGACTCGGACGGCTCATCGACCTTGACCATCTGGAAACGACGGGTCAGAGCGGCGTCTTTTTCAAAGTATTTTTTGTACTCAGACCACGTGGTAGCCGCCAAGGTACGCAGCTCACCTCGCGCCAGGGCCGGCTTGAGCAAGTTGGCGGCATCGTTCTGCCCGGCGGTGCCGCCGGCGCCGATCAGCGTGTGGGCTTCATCGATAAACAGAATGATGGGGATCGGGTGCTTTTTTACTTCCTCAATCACGTTCTTCAGGCGCAGCTCAAACTCGCCTTTCACGCTGGCGCCAGCCTGTAACAAGCCCATGTCCAAGGCCAACAACTCAACACCCACCAATGCGCTGGGCACATCCTCGGAGACGATGGCGTGCGCCAATCCTTCGGCAACCGCCGTTTTGCCGACGCCAGCTTCACCGGTGAGGATCGGGTTGTTTTGCCGGCGGCGCATGAGGATGTCGATCACCTGGCGAATTTCCATCTCGCGCCCGATCACCGGATCCAGATGGCCGTCACGGGCGCGCTGCGTCAGGCTGGTAGTGAACTGATCCAGAGCGGGTGTTTTTACCTGTACAGTGACACCTTCATCGGCACCGGGTATGCAGGCCACATCGCTGACGTGATCCAACTCCTGAGAGCCTTCTGTGAAGCGGTCAAAATGAGCCTTGAGGTCCTCTGGCGACAACTTCGCCAGAATGGTAGAGCTGCGGGTCGCCCTTTGCGCCAAGGCCGGTTGGGTCAGCAATGCCAACAGCAGATGACCGCTGCGAATAGCGCCGTCCTGTGCCTCAAGAGAAGCAATCAGCCATGCACTCTCCAGCCATACCGGCAGTTGTGTCGAGAACACTGGGGTGCGCGTACTGCCGTCGCGTAACGTGTCCAACTCCTTGCTGAGTTCCGATTCCAGTGTCTCCTGGCTCAAGCCACTGCGCTTCATGATGACTGAGACGTCACTGTGGCGCTGCTCCAGCAAGGCCAACAGCAGGTGTTCAACCTCCACCTCAAAATGCCCACGCGCCCGGCAACGGCTGACGGCCTGTTCGGCGGCTTGACGGCACGTGGAGTTCAGTTTGGAGATCAGTGTTTTCAGTGAAGTGCTCATCCTGCGTCCTTGAGAAAAGTCGTGGTCAAACCGCCAGCGTTGATCCAGGGGTTAATGCAATGTGGTGATGCGGTAACGGACGTCGGTCCGATTCATGGATTGGTGCTCGGTAACCAGAAAAGCATCCCAGCCCAGTCGCCTGCTGCCCGATGGCGACAGGGCTACCCCACCCACCTGGTCAGCCTGCAATATCAGGCGAACCTCAAACTCCAGGCTGCTGCCCGCCATCAACGTCAGCCATGTTGCCAGCGCCTTCGCGCCGTTCGCACCGGGCAAAAAGTCATCAAACGTTTCGCGCAGCAGCGGCCCGATCCATAAGCGCACGCGTAAATCACGCTGCCAGACCCGGCCACCGACCAACGCATTACGCCCCAACGTCAAGCCAGGGGCGCCGAGGTGGGAACGCTGACTCACCGGCACCGAATGCCAGCCGCCGACAAACTGTTCGATTAGTACAGGCACCTGAAAATATTCGCTGAGCACGCGCTGTAAATAAGCCGCCGACAACGGACGATGACCTATGGCACCGCTGTAGAACCCGAACGCCTGGTCGCAGACACCGCCCGACGCCGGATCATTGGAAAGGGAGCGTTGAGTCAACCCGGACAGCGCTTGGGTCAGCGGCAAAAAACGCCCCTGACGGTCCAATTCGTATTGCAAGGCGAGCCGATACTTCTTCCAGGCGCCGTAGAACAACGCCGTGGCGCGATTGCTGAAGATGTCCAGAAACGCTCGCGCTGCCCGATCACGATGGACGGCCTCCCGCTCCCCCAGGCGTTCGGTGTAGGACAACGGTAAAGCCCCCTGCCCGCCCAACAAGCCAAAGAACGCCGGCGTGAGTGACACCGAATCCAGATGACCCTGAAAATACGCCTGCCAACGCTCCACCCGTTCCAGCCCCTGCTCGGGGAGATCCGCCAACATCTCCATCCGTTCAATTTCACTGGCGGGAAACCCCAAGGTCAGGGTGTTATGAAATTGCAGACGCTTACCCACTACCTCGCCGGGGCGCTCACCCTGGCCAATAAACAGATGTTCCAACACCCGAACCGCCTGGAAAAACTCATAGCGGTAAGGGTGTTCGACCATCTGCGCAATCACACCAGTATCGAGTCGCCGCTTCGGGGTTGGCATCGAAGGACCTCCTCACCGCTGTGTTTGGATATCAGCACCAACTGCGTGAAGCTATTGGCGTGGACGTAAAGCCCAAAGAAGTGATCTACCACCTGGGCAAAGATATGAAGGCCGATACCGACAAAGCTCTCCTCATCAATCACCAGGCGTATTTCAGTGCCCCGCGCCACGCTGGCGAAGTATTTGCCTGGCAACCAGGCGGTAGCCGGGCGATGGCTCAACTCGTGAATACCTTCGATTTGCCGGGCCGTCGTGGCTGAGCGTTGCAAGTCGTACAGTTTGAGCATCTCGCGCAAGGCGGCGGCTCCGCCCTCAACCAGCGACAAGTGATTGAGCGACAGATGGGAAATCAAGCGCCATTGCGCTCCGCGATCACAAGCAAAACGCACCGCCGCTGTTGGCTTTCGCAACAACGAAATACGCTGCGCTAGGGATCCACCGGGCATTCGTAGATCGCCACTCGGCACGCCGTAAGCAAGTTGCTCAGGGAGGTTACGGTTACTGCACGTGAGCTCCAGGCTTAACGACGAACTGCCTGGTGAGATGGGGTCCATGTCGGGATCGACGATGGTCAATTGCAGTTCATGGCCAGGGCTTTTACGCGCGAGATCTTCATCACGGTGCGCTACCCAATAGAGGGCATTGCGCTCCAGACATTCGCCATGGTGCAAGGAATAAAAGGGCCGAATTTCGCTAACTGAATTACCACCCGCTGTTTCGGTGGCACGCGTCACCGATTCGATGGCATGCACCTCAAACGCAGAGGCCGCTTGCTGATCGCCAACTACGTTGTATGAAACGGCCTGGTGCGACACCAATATTGGTCGCGCGCGCTGTCGAAACAGGTTTACCACTGGCGTGCAGTGCAAGCGTATGTTGGCTGCCGACAGCCCCTCCAGCAAGCGCGAAGCGGTCGAACCTGGGAGCACGTCGCCGAGCAATAAATGCAACGTGAAGCGCCGGCCTTGGGCGCCGTTCAAATCACAATCAAAGAAGCCAAATTTCTCTGGAAATGCGAAAAACTCCGTGAGCAACCGATAGGCCGGATGCGCACGCGCCGGCCAGTCAATCAGCGCCTCGTGCTCGGCAAAACCGACACTCTTCATCGGTGACGCGGGGAGTGCCTGCCATTGCCCGCTATCACCCGATTCCAGATAGGCCTTCACGACATTCAGCGCCAGCACATCCCGCAACACCGCGCAAAACGAAGGCTCACCGTCGATAAACAAACGAACATGGTCCAGCCCCAGTGCTTGGATGCAGGCATGCGAAGACAGAAGTTCGAAGGTTATCGAGAGCTGAGCGCTGGCCTGGAGCGGCAACTGCACAGCACGGGGCGCCTGAACCAAGGGACTGAAGCGCGCCGAAGCGATCCGCAAGGGGGCCAAAATCACGTTGTAGACCGTGCGAAACCGGCACTCGACCCCGCGTACAGGGCGGGAAAGCAGCTCAGTGCCGCGCGGCAATGTCACGCATTCGGACAATGTCCCTGCACCACTCCCCAGATCGAACTCGGTAATCGAGCAAGCCGGGAACGGGCGTAAGTAGTGGGGGTACAGCACTTGCAACAATGCTTCGGTAAATTCTGGGTAATCGTCCTCGATCTTTTTCGAGATGCGTGCGCCCATCAGTGCGAACGACTGAATCATGCGCTCAACATGGGGATCTTCACTGACATCTCCGGCCAGCAGCAACCGCCCGGCGATTTTCGGATAGCGCTCAGAAAATTGGCGAGAGTAACTGCGCAAAAAAGCAAGTTCGCGCTCGTAAAACGGCAGAAGGTCGTCCATGGACATTTATTCACTCACCGCCAGGCGTCGGGTTTTACTGACGCGATACTGCAACGTACTGGGCTGCAGCAATGCATCGAAGCTGACTGGTTCGCGTGCGGGATGAACAATGAGCATGGCACTGATCGAGAAGCGTAAGCCGCCTGCCGAACGTCGGTGTTGATCCAGCGATACCCGAATGTCCTTCAAGCGCGTCTCATGCAGAGAGATGGTTTTTTCCAACGCCGTGCAGATAAAGGCACGGTCCACGGAACTGGCCAAACTGCGGCTTGAGACATCACGCAAGCCATAGGTCATCAGTGACATCTGGCAATGTGGGAACGCCTTTAAAACGTCCTCCTCAATGACCAGGCGACTGTTGAGCAAGGCCTCGACATCCAGCGCAACGGACTCCTTGAACTGCTCCAGCGTGTGCCGGGTAAATTTGCCCTGGGCAACGCTATGCGGCGCCTCATCGAAGAGCTTTTCCAGCAGGCTAAGTTCGTATCCTTTCACGCAGAAGTCTTCCTTTGACTCGGGAAATATTCACCCAAAGCCATACAGAAAATGTTCAGAAAAATAGTTCGAGGCCATGACCACGTCATGGCCCGACTTAACGCATCAATCAGACCGCGAACGACTTGTCGTTCTTGGTCAAACTCCAAGCGCCTTGAGTGTTGCCCTGCTGGCCGCCACCACTGGCTTTCTGGGTGTAACGCCATTGCACGGCGGCGTACTTCAACTTGAAGGTTTCCATAGGCTCCTGGCCCGCCACAACTTTGGGCGCGATGCTGGCTACCACGGCGTTTTTCAGATCGATCGCCAAGTACTTCACTCGTTGACCTTCACCGTCGCGCTTAAAGAACTCAATGGTGATTTCTTTGAAGGTGGTACCACTCGACGCTGCCTCATACAGCTGCGGACTGGTGACATCCATCGTCTTGGTGAACTCCATTGCATCGTGTTCGCAACGTTCGGCCGTGTTGCCACCGGTTGCAGACGCCGTTGACGATTTTGGCTGGCGGATTTCATGCACCCAGGAATCGATTTCCAACCAATCCGCGTGGTCCTTATCCAGGGACTCACCCTTCACATCCGGCTGTCCAATTTTGAGGTAGATGTCTTTCATTTACTTCGTCCTTTTTTAGGGAGGGTTGGTGTAGCAATCACTCTATGCCTTAACGCCCGCGGGCAGCTCAGCGACCAGGCGCAGAGACACCGACAGTTCGTCAAGTTGGTAATGGGGACGCAGGAACGCCACGGCGCGGAATACGCCAGGACGACCGGGCACTTCGGAGACCTGAATAGACGCTTCACGCAAGGGATATTGGGCTTTGGCCTCTTGGCTCGCGTTGTCATTGAGCAGCACGTATTGGCTGATCCAGGTGTTCAGAAAGGTTGAAACGCTGGACACCGATGCAAAGCTACCAATCTTGTCGCGCATCATCGACTTGAGGTAGTGAGCAATCCGCGACACGGCGAAGATGTACTGCAGTTGCGAGGACAGCAGCGCGTTGGCGTTTGCCGCGTCTGTGTTGTACTTACGCGGCTTTTGCAATGACTGCGCGCCAAAAAAAGCCGCGTAATCGGTGTTCTTGCAATGCACCAGGGAAATAAAGCCCAGATCGCTGAGTTCTTTTTCACGACGGTCAGTGATGGCCACTTCAGTCGGGCACTTGAGCGCCACTTCACCATCATCGGTGTTGAAGGTATGAGTCGGCAGCCCTTCCACCAGACCACCACCCTCAACACCTCGAATAGCGGCACACCATCCGAAGTTCTCAAACGCTTGCGTAAGACGCACCCCATGGGTATAAGCAGCGTTACACCATAGGTATCGGGAGTGGTCGCGACCGTCTACATCCTCAACGAACGGGAAGCTGTCAATGGTGATACCATCAATAGGGTTGTACGGTAGGCGCCCCAGGAAGCGCGGCAACGCCAAGCCCACATAGCGCGCATCTTCAGAGTCGCGCAAGGATTTCCACTTGGCGTATTCAACCGTATCAAACACCTTGGCCATATCGCGCGGGCGGCCCAGGTCGGCAAAGCTCTCCAGGCCAAGCAGTTCAGGCGCAGGCGCCGTTATGAATGGCGCGTGGGCGGCAGCCGCGACATGGGACATTTGCTCAAGGAAGTACAGGTCTTCTGGCTGACGGGTGATCGCATAGTCACCAATCAATGCACCAAACGGTGCACCACCAAAGGTGCCAAACTCTTCCTCGTAGATCTTCTTGAACAGTGAGCTTTGGTCGAACTCCAATGCAGCTTTGAAGTCGCGCATCAGCTCTTTTTTCGATGCGTTGAAGACCTTGATTTTGATCATGGCCCCGGTAGTCGACTCAGTCACCAAATGGTGCAAGCCGCGCCAGCTGGATTCGAGCTTCTGAAATTCTGCGGCATGCATGACCAGCGAAAGCTGTTCCGAGAGCATCCGATCCAGCTCGGCAATACGGGCATCGAGGCTACGGGCAAGGTTCTCCGACACTACAACAGTCCCCTGCATGACCTCAGCTACCAACTCGGCGATCAGGTCACGTGCACGGAGGTGCTCCGATTCGGACTTGGCGATCTTGCTTTGCTCAACGACCTGATCAAGCAGGCTCGCCCCTTCATTCAGCAGTGGGGCACTCACATCACTGGACGCTTTTGCGCTGTTCATGCGTCCCCCTGGGATTCACGACGAATCGTGGCCATTTGCTCGGTGTTTTTCAGTACATCGCCGAGCACATCCTCAAGGGTCTCGTTGGTCGAGATTTTGTTGCGCATATCCGCCAGCTTGCTGCGCGCCTCATGCAACTTATGCAGGGCGGGCACCTGGAGAATAAGAGCCTCTGGTCCGAAGTCTTCCAGTGACTGAAAGTTCAAAGTCACACCAAACTCACCTTCCCCCGTCAGCGCATTGGCCACCCGATAGGTCGCCCGCGGTGCCATCGCCGCCATGACCTCGTCAAAATTATCCCGATCAAGCGAAACAAACTTGCGATCCTTGGGACGGGCCAGAGGTGTTTCCGGACTGCCGGAAAAATCCCCGAGCACACCGACCACAAAGGGCAACTCCTTTTGCTCGATGGCATCGCCGATCTCAACGTCGTAGGTCAGTTGGATCCTTGGCGCCCGCACTTTTTGCAGGCGCTTTTGCACGCTTTCCTTTTTAGCCATAGCAGGCACTGCCTCAATCAAATACTTACTTAAGGAGTCACGTTCAATTCATGCCCGGCAGGCTGGAGAACGGATTGGAGTTCGACGGCGCTGGCGCAGCCTTCGCGGGTGCCGCCGCCGACTTGCGTGCCGCAGCCTTGGCTTTGGGCAGCAATGCCTTGGCGCCCAAGGTTTCGCGCAACCTCGTCGCGAGCTTTTGTGCCTCTTGGTGCACAGGGCCGTTTACGTCTTTCTCATCACGCAGCCTTCCCAACGACTGCACCGCTACGCGCAAGCCCGACACAGTCAGGATGGCGTCTGCTCGTGCGTTCGCCGCATCGCGCTGCAGAACCTCCTGTGAGGCCAGAATCGCAGCGCCATAATTTTCAGCCTCAAACTCCAGCTCAGCCTGGCGCAACCAAGGCTCTTTGCGCGTAGGCTCCATGGCGGCCGCCTCCGACAGCAACTTCCTACCCGCCTCAAAGTTTCGCGCTTGAATGCGCTCATCCGCTTTAAACATCAAGTGTTCAAATGTCGGTACGGAGTCTTGTGCAGATTGCATTGCACAGCCTGCCAACAATAAAAAAACTGCCACAATAAGAATCGCACGCACAGCTATCCCTCCAGGATGAACTTCTTAGTCCTATGCTTATCACTTCATTTATTCTCTTGCCGCCGGACGAATCATTAACCGGCGCCCGTAAGAGCTCAAACCGTATAACAACAAAAAAGCGCTTGCAAACAAATTCGTACGATTTTTTACGGAACCTTTATAAAGTGAAATTTCCCACAAAGTAAGAAAAAACATCTTACAAAATGAATCGTAAACGCCCACTTGAAAGAAATTAAAACAGACAAAACCACCCGTAATGCTTGACCAAAACGGGCAAAACTCTCAAATTGCGCTTAACTCGACTGCAACCAAGACTTAAATAGGAATTTTCCTGTGCAATGCGAATGACCCATCTGCTACGTGCGCATACAGGGAAGCTTTTATGAACGGCGACATCCCAACCAACTAGTTACACCGTACCGCCGCCCCAACTTTCTTATTTTCAAGAGCCACTTAACTAATGCAAACTCTAAGAAAATGTAAAATCCGCTTCAGCGTCTCTCGCACAAAAGTTAGGAGGATCGCCGACATCCTATGCCTAATAGGGGCCCTTCTATTAACGGGATGCTCAAGTAACGAACAACAAGTAGAGCAGACGCCCTTGGTCCCTCTGCGCATTCATGCGGCCGCTAATCTCAATCAAGGCACTCATAAAAAACCGCTGGCCCAAGTCATCAAGATCTATCACTTGCGTGCCACAGAGCGCTTTGAACAGACGCCCTTCGACAGCTTCCTGGACGACACTCAGGAGCTCAGAGCCCTGGGTTCAGACCTCGTCAACTCGCGAGAAATGTTGTTACAGCCCGAGCAGCATTACGAACTCAACGAGAAGTTGGAAAACGGTGCCGCCTACATCGGCATCGTGGCGTTTTTCCGCGAGCCCGCCGAGCGGCGTTGGCGCTTTGCGTACGACGCCAACGCTTCGGCACCCACCGGCATCACCGTGGGCGTTCATGCCTGCGCGCTGACCTCCACGCAAGGAGCGCTGATCAACACCACGGGCGCCACCGAAACCCTGGCCACCGTCAGATGCCCGAGTCACCAATGAGCGTGAGACCCCCATCCGCAGCGCCCTGCAAGGAGCTCCTCCATTGAGTCATAACGCCAAAATCCTGTGGGGCGAAGGACTATTCCTGCGCCCGCAGCTCTTTCAGCAACAAGATCGCTATCACGAGGCAAGGTTGAGCCAGATGAGTCAGTTGTTGCAGCCTTATGCCTGGGGGATTCAACAGCTGACACTCGACAAGGGGAGCCTGGCGCAAGGCACTTTGCGCGTGCTGGAAGTGTCCGCCGTGTTCCCAGGGGGCGAACTGTATTGCGCGCCGGAAGGCGCCACACTGCCAACGGCGCTCACGCTTCAGGACTTACCCCTGGGAGTGTCTGAGATCATCGTTTACCTGGCCTTGCCCCGCCTGAACCCCTACGGACGCAACCTTGCCGTCAGCGACCTGGCCACAAGCGCTGGTCGTTATGCCCAGAACAACGAGCAGACTCCGGATCTGTTCACTGATTCGGAAGAAAGCGAAATCGCTTTCCTTGCTCCCGCCGTTCGCTTGCTGACGGAAGACCAGGCACAGGACGCGTTTGAAGTTATTCCTATGGTCCGCGTGAAACGCAGCAGTAATGGCGGGTTTGAGGTGGACGACCAGTACATGCCCCCCTCCGTCAATTTGGCCGCCATGCCCGGCTTGCAGATCAAGTTACGACAGTTGCTTGAAGCCCTTGATGCCAAGGCCCAGGTCATGCAGGAAACCCACCGCGAGCCCTCGCAGAATATCGTTGAATTTCGCGCGGGAGATATCGCCTCATTCTGGTTGCTGCACACCAGCAATACGGCATGCGCCAGCCTTTCTCACCTGTTCAAGCACCCTGGCCTGCATCCCGAACGCGTGCATCAGGAACTGCTGCGCCTGGCCGGCGCCCTGCTGACATTTTCTAAAACCTATCGCCTGGCTGATTTACCGCCTTACGACCATAGTCACCCGGCACCCGGCTTCAACACCCTGTTCGCCGTGATTCACAGCTTGGTGGACACCGTGATTTCCGCGCGTTACTTCAGCATTGCGCTCACCCAAGTGAAACCGGCGTATCACCAAGGCCGCCTGGACAACGAGCGAATTGACGGCAACAGCACTCTCTACCTAGGCGTCAGCGCTGAAAAGGCTGGCGTAGAACTCGCTGAAATCGTGCCGCGCACGGTAAAAATTGGCTCGCCGGATACGGTTGAAAAGCTCGTCACCTCCTCCATGCCCGGTGTGACCTTGACCTACACCCCCGTGCCTCCGTCGGCGATCCCTGTGCGGCCGGGCATGCTGTATTTCGCCCTTGAGCCCCGTGGGGCTCTGTACGAACACATGCTGAAAAGCCAGACCGTCACGGTGTACATCCCCAACGGCCTCAGCGAATTGAAACTTGAACTGCTAGCCCTGCTGCCATGACCTATACCAACGCACCTCACATGCTTGCCCCGACAGAACCCTCTAGTAGCTACGCAAGCAACTCGCCCCAGCGCCTGATCGACCTGATGTCCGACGGCTTCTATCTGCTGCTGTTGATTCAACGCCGTCAAGTGCCTGAACACCAGCAAGCGTTCAGCGCAGCAATCAAGCACTTCTTTACCCGAATGGAGAGTGCTGCGACGGCAGCAAGTATCGCAAACGAAGACATCCACGCGGCCAAATACGCGTTCTGCGCAACGATTGACGAGCTGATTCTCTCCGCTTCCGACTGCCCGTTCCGTGACCAGTGGGAGCTCAACCCGATGCAGCTTTCGATGTTCGGTGACCAGTTAGCGGGAGACAAATTCTTCAACTACCTGGAGGACCTGCGCAGTAAGGGTGCGGTTCGCTTGCAGTCACTGGAGGTCTATCACTTGTGCCTGCTGCTGGGCTTCCAAGGCAAATATCGCCTGGAAGGATCGGAACAGCTGAGCTATCTAACGGCACGGTTGGGTGACGAATTGGCGTTTCTCAAAGGCAAACGTACCGCCTTCGCTCCCCGCTGGGCCTCGCCTGATCGTGTCGTGCACCTCCTGCGTCGACAGGTTCCGTTGTGGACACCCGCCTTAGTATTGGGGGCTGTTGGGGCAATCAGCTTTACCGCCTTCAGCATGACGCTTTCAACCGAAACGCAGCAACACATGGCCTTGCTCGACAACGTGATCCAGCTCCCCACACGCACGGCCAGCCTGACCATCACCCTACCCTGAAGGAGCTACACATGCGCTCACCGGCTGACATGGATGCCACCGACTGGTCTTCATTGCTCTCGCAGCATAACCGGCTTCTGCAGGTGCAAACGGTTCTGCCCGATGCCTTGGTGGTGGAGCGCTGGGAAGGCCTCGAAGCCATAAACGAAGAACTTGCCTTCACCCTCGACTGTATCAGCCCCTGCGCCGTGCTGGACCTAGCGCGGTTACCGGGCACGGTATTGTGTCTGCAACTCGCGCAGCTCGATGGTCAGCCGCGCAGTTGGCAAGGCACCGTGATCAGTGCAGAACAACACGACAGCGACGGTGGTATCGCACACTATCGACTGCACATCGGGACTTGGCTGAGCCTACTCAAGCCGCGCCGCAACACACGGATCTTCCAGGACCTGGATGCCCTGGAGATCGTGACGCGCATTTTTGCCGACTACCCACAAGCGCAGTGGGAGGCGCGCGTGACGCAACTGCTGCCAAGACGTGCGTTATGCACGCAATACCGTGAGACGGACTATGAGTTTGTCTGCCGGCTATTGTCCGAAGAAGGTTTGAGTTTCTACTTTGAACACGCAGCCAACGCGAAGAAGAGCGCCAGGCTGGTGATTATCGACCGCGACTACCCATGGCCGGACGGGGGAACCTTGAGCTTTTCCCGCGAAGACACGCCGCAAGCGGATGACGGTATTCGTCGGCTGAGCGAGCAGCGTCAGATCTCCAGTGATACCGCGACCACCTGCGCCTGGAACCCGGAACAACTGCTGGGGTTGAGCGGGTCCGCGGACGACGCCATCAGCGAAGGGCCCGTGGTGCCTGAACTGGAGGTGTATGAGGCAATTGCCTGCGCCATTTTTCATGCGCAGAACGAGGCACACCTGGCCGCTACCCATCTGTTAAGTGCGCGCCGTCTAAGCTGCCACGGCTACGAAGGAGACAGCGCAACACGGCCGCTGCAACTGGGTGTTCGCTACACCTTGGACCATCATCCGCAGTTGGGTGCCCTGCCCTTGGTTTGCCGGCAGATCCGACACGTCGCAACCAATAACCTCGGCCTGCCGCTTGCGCACCGAGCGGGGCAACCGGAACTGGAACAAGGTCTCTACAACAACCACTTCCTCGCGGCTGCACCCACTGTCCCGATCGTGCCAGACCGACTCCCGCGTCCCCAGGCCCCCGGTGTACAAACAGCCACCGTCGTCGGCGTACCAAAACACACCCTCACCAGCAACCGTGATCACCAGGTGCGGGTACAGTTTTTTTGGCAACGCGGTGAAAGCCCCCTACCAGGCGGCCTGCAAGACAACGCACATGCGCCCGGTAATGAAACATCGGGTACTTGGGTTCGTGTCGCCGAAGCCTTGGCCGGGGCGAACTTTGGTCAGCACTTCACACCGCGTATCGGCAGTGAAGTGCTGATCAGCTATGCGCATGCCGATATTGACCAACCGGTGGTCATTGCACAGGTGTACAACGGCGACGCCACGGCCCCCTTCAGCGCCGGAATCGACGCAGCCGCCAACCACCCCGGCACCATCAGTGGAGTACAGACCGTCGCCCTTGATGGCCAGCCCGCCAGCCATTGGCAACTGGATGACGCCCAAGGCCAACTGCGTCAGCAGCTAGGGAATGAAACCGCACGCAGCTCGCTCACCCTGGGGTACGCCATTGCCAGTGAAGGCAGCAAGCGCAGTATTTATCAGGGGCTGGGCTTCCATCAGACCACCCAAGGATGGGGGCAGGTTCGAGCGGCTGAAGGCCTGCTCCTGTCCGCCAGCCTTCAGACTGGCGCGAAGGCCACTCAGATGCAGATGAGCGATGCGCTCGACCAACTCTACGGCGCCGTGAACACCGCCGAACGGTTGAGCCAGGCCGCGCAGCAAGCTCAGGCAGGCATCATGGCAACTCACGCCGGGCAACAAGCCTTAGCCGATGAGTTGAACCCGCGCAAAGGCGCGCAGCATCCCGCCCAGGTCAATGGCCAAAGCACCACTCAGCGCGACAACGAACAAGCCGTGGAGCGCTTCAGCTCGCCGCATATGGTGCTCGAAACCCCGGATCATTTGACGAGCGCCACACCCGCCAGTAGCGCCGTGTACGCAGGGCAACAGATACAGGTGACCAGCCAACAGGAGCTGCACCTGAGCGCCGCTCACTCCGTCGCCGGCGTCAGTGGTGGCAACCTGCAGTGGTACACCGCTAAAGGTGGCGCTAAGATCGTGGCGCAAACAGCTGCGATCAGCCTGCAGGCGCACACTGACCGGATGGAGGTGTTGGCCGATCAAGCGGCAACCTTCACCGCCAGCGCAGGCAGGATCGACCTGATCGCCAAGACCCGAATTGTCCTGCAAGCCGGATCGGCGAGTATTACGTTGCAAGGTGGCGATATTACCTTTGCCTGTCCGGGACAGTTCAGTGTCAAGGGTAGCGAGCATCCGTTGCTGGGCGGCGCCAAACACACCCTCAACCTCGACGTCATGTCACAGAGCCAAGGCGCCACCGAACTTGCCTTCATTCTGAAAGATACTGCCGGCGCTCCCTTACCCGAAATCGATCAAATCCTTGATATCCGCGCGGGCGACCTTCGCAGTCGAGCGATCAGCGATGCCACGGCTCAAACCCGTCGACACTTTTCCGCGCAACCAGAGCCCGCCCAGGTGCATCTGAGCTACCCGCAAATCAAGGTCGAAGACGATTCCTTTTGAGCAATAAGCACGGAGATAGGCGATGACCGCATCCCGGATTGTCGACACGCAAGAAGGCGTTAGCTACGTCAAAGGTCGCCCCCTGAAACAGGCGCATACCCGCGCGGAGCCCGGTGCAACCGAGGATGCCGTAGTAACCTGCTGCGATTTATGGTCCAGCGTCCAAGCGGACAGCATCAAATTACTCGCGGAAAACAATGTCCTTATTCCCAAAGTCTTAAGGCGTGCTAAACGAACCGCTGGCAACTATGCGCAGCTGTTTCTGGATGATGAAGGCACGGAACACCAAGGTCGTTTTTACTGGGCTGGGCTAGCAGCATTTGCCGCCAAACAAGTGGTGGATGGAATTGAGTATTCCGAAAGTAAATTCGATTCGATTGTCCCACAAGCCCGACTCATGTCTCGTATCACTTATTACTACTTGCTAAAGGGCAATTTTTGGCTATTTCTCGAAATCACGCCGTGGATGCTTTATTGGCGAAAATTTGGACACGAAGTATTTTTCCGCGATGTAGATTGTCGAAATATTACCACTTATGACCCGATGATCACCAAGAAGATGCGATCAATGCCCTGGGCCGTAGGAGAGAACACGCCCTTGCGCACGAACCTCGAAAAAAATATGCGTGTATTCGATATAAGGAAGCTTAACTGGGAGATGAATCTGACTGACGGCAAAGGTGCGTTGGTGGAGATGAAGCAGTGCAAAGCGACTGAGGATTTGAAAAATGGGTTTCGTCAAATAGAAAAATATGCAGACTCAAAAAGCTCTTACCTACAAAAACTTAAAGAGCGGGTAGCTTTCAAAAGCGCCGAATTCTTTCTGCAGCATGAGCAAAACCACCACTTACAAGTGATGGTTTACGACCATCCTGAATTCAAATTTGCCATCAACAACAACGATTTAGGAAGGCGTTTATGGAACTTGCTCGGAGCCAAGGATCCTTCGTTGGTATTTAACGCTGCCCCCTTGATTACCCGCGAAATTGAAGTGCGAGAACTGGAGCCCTCCGGTCTTACCGAAAAAGACGTCACTGTCACCATGGAACTGGAGCACGGCAAGCTTTACAAACCGGAGGACCGGATGACGTATGTAAAAGAGATCCTAGCTCAATACCATAAGTTAATGACGCAAGGCCGTGATTTTGAAGGTCAGTTTCGTCCATACATGATTCAGCAAATGCAGGTAATTTCAGCCTGGAAGGAGGCCTGACCATGCGTCGCCGCACTGGCTTTTGGTTACTCGGGGGAGGCTTGCTGCTCACACTGTTGATATTGGTTCGAATTTTTATCGGCTATGTACCTTCAAATTACTCCCCAACCATGAATCGGAGTCCATTAATGAACGCTCACGCACTTGAGTTCACTTTGGGCGAGAAAGGCGACACGGTCATTCAACGCTCCAGCTTCTCTATCAAAAGCTCTGGCGTTAGTAGCGTACTTTTTTACACCGTTAGAAATGCTCAATTCCGTCTGAGCCATCCCCAATTTGGTCTACTCTTCCCTCCCGCTTCCTCAGTGCTTTTTTATGACAATGCCCGCGACAATTACGGTATCGACGAAGTCAACATGCAAATTAAGTTGCCCAGCACCCTGATCTTCAGAAGCCCTTTAGATCCCGAGATTGAAGCCTATGATCGGAGAGTCTATGGACTGGTATCAAACCTTCAAGCCAGTATTCAGGCAGCGGGTTGGAAGCGATTTATTTTGCAGAGCGATCCACGTTTAATAGGTCAGGCAAGCTTTAGTTTCAAAGATGGTTATTTACGGCAAGCCAGCATTAACAACATGAAGCTTATCTCCCCTTTTCTAGCGGACGCTGACTACCGACTTACATGGGAGGACTGGCAAAATCTTAAGGAGGGTTTTATCTGGCTGTGGTACGCGGACAATATGCTGTTGGAATTCAGTTATACCCCCGGCAGCCGAACAACAGGATCTACCATACTTGACAGCTTGGATATCATAATACGAACCTCCGCCAGCCTCAGCGGCGCCAGCCATCCCAACGAAGCTACCCGAGCCGAATATGCGGATTCGCTGATGGGCGCCTTGCTATATCGCTTTGAACTTGAAGAGCAGGCCCGAGCCATTGGTTTGCCCATTCTTGAAAGCTATCAAGACCCCACCATGGTCAGCGGCGTCCCTGTGCCGAGCATGGACAGCGTGGCAAAAGCCGCCACGTTAGAAAAAGCACAGCCTGCCCCTCCAGAGCCCGCCTTACGCAAAGCCGCCGGCGAACTCTGCCCGACATCCGGTTGGTGGTTCACGCCAGCCAAAACTAACTCTAGACGCTACATCCAGCAAGGTGCCCCCTTTCCGGCAATCGAGGACAGCAACTACGGCACCACCTTCTGGCAATGGAGCCCGGATCAATCCGCGCCGAAATTGTAGGCGCCCAACGCATGAAGCAGTCACTAGACAATAAGAGATTTGCAAATGAACACTCCCATCCACTTCAACCGCAAAAAGCCCTCCAACGAACGCCTGCTCCCGCTCCACTACCTGACAGTTTCGGGTATCGCACTGCTGTTGTTGGTGATTCTGGCAAAAGTCCTGGAGGATTGCCTGCCGCCCGCCTACCCACCGTTATTCTGTAAATGGCCCTGGCTACAAGCCGCCATCCACCAGTGAATGTGATGGTGAATGCCGATGAAAAACAGGAGCGAACTGTACAAATTCGACACGCTTTTGGGAACCCAACCAGACGCGAGAATCGCCAAGCTGGCACAGGTTACTCAGAGGGCAGTCAACAAGCGCCGGCGCAACTTGGGTATCGCCTCGTATAACAGTAGAACGCCGAGTCGTATCACCAAATACGATTGCTTGTTAGGCGTGTTGTCCGACCAGCTCGTGGCTCATATCGCTGGCGTCACGAAGTCGGCTGTAACGTTTCGGCGCACTAAACTTGGAATCAAATCCCAACGCAGTCGACAGCCATCGCGCTTGGAAGGCTTGGATGCGTTGCTGGGTACTCAATCCGACAGCGTGATAGCCCGATTGGCCGGAGTGACCAGCGGAGCGGTCCTTAAACGTAGGCGACGGCTGGGTATCGAGGCGTTCAGTCGATCCAAGCAGGATCCCTCCACAACGCACGCCAACAGACAAGTCAGCCTGACTCGGGATAAATGAATATGCGAGGACGCATCGTACTTACCATGCCCGCCACCGGGGAGGCTACGTTTGAGGCTTTTCATAACCATCAAGTACGCCTGAAATGGGACACCTTGTTGTCTCGCGCCGAGATCGAAGGTGGCGGCAGCCATCCCTACATCGGCGCTATCAGCTACAACCAAGGACGGGGCTTGAAACGGTGTCTATCCATGCGCACGCGATTCGTAAATTACCGCACCTCGGAGCTGGCGTCAGCCGTGCTGGTGGAGCCCAGCGGTCCATTCGCGTGGTGGGCTGCGACAATGCGCCACCGCGACTTGGGCGACGGCACTTCGGAGTTGACTTATGTGTTCAAGTTGCAGCTCCGGCCAGCTTCGCTTGCCAGACTAGCGAACGGACTGGCTATCCGCGTATTTGAGTATGAAACACGCAAGCGATTCCTCGCCCTGCATTACTATTTGGCGCACCAAACGGATAACGCTCACCGTTAAGTGTTGATCAATTCAATATCTTGAAGTCGATTCGCCGGTTTTTACTGCGCCCCTCAACCGTGCTGTTGTCGGCGATCGGTGCATCCGGGCCGCTGCCTGTCACCGACATACTGCTGGATTCGATCTGCTTACCGATCAGGTACTGACGCACCGCGGCCGCACGCGCCAAGCTGAGCTCGATATTGCTTTCACGCAACCCAACGTTGTCCGTGTGGCCAATGATCGCAATCCGAGCATTGTTCAACTCGCGTATCACTTTTGCCATCTCATCCAGCACGATGCGGCCTTTGGCTGTGAGAATCGCGCTCCCGCTTTCAAACTCAATGGTACGCTGGCCCAGCGTTTCATCCAGCGCCTGCTGCCCTGAACTGACCTGCAGAGTGTTATGCACCTGATAGGTTTGGTTGAAGGAACTGGCCAATGTACTGGTGACCTCCTGGCGCAAAGCCTCGTTCTTCACATTACCGCTGATACGGATCTGATTGCCTTCCACCTGGACCTTTCCGGCAGAAATATTCCGGAGATTTGGGTTAAGCATCTTCAAGACATACTGATCCCAGTTGGCAGGTGCTACGACATTACCCACCTCAATTTGGTCGGTCACACGCTCGGCACCGTAGAGGTCACGCAAACGCGATAGCACCTGCGCCCTTGTCGCCTCGGAGGGGACGGTGCCACTGACCACTACCTTGTCCTGGGCAGCTTGTGCGACCTCGGCCAGGCACACCCACGAGAGTAAAAAACCTAAGGCAATACGCATGTCATAACCCCAAAAAAATTTCGCGAAAGGTGGCCCTGGCGGTACTCAAGGAAAGCCCCGGTTGATTGGTATAGGTGGACAATTTTTTTAACGCATAGCTCGTGCCCACCTCCTGCTCAACCCAGTCAGGATCCGCAAGCCAGATGGTGTCGTGCTCTTCAATGCTCGGATCGATGACGCCGTACAGCCCGCGGGCTGAGGCGCCACCAAACCCCAGCGTCATCGTCGGTTGATGTTCACCACGTTGCAGCAGCATTAATTCAAAATCTGCCCGCCCCAAAAAGTCAGCGATCAAATCGAGCCAAAAAGCTGAAACCAGATGGCGGTGGAGCGGATCGGCGGGTAGCGGTAACCGTAAGCCCTTGCCCATTTTGGGCGCGCCACTGCTCATGACCGGCCGCAGCAGCAAACCGAGAGCCAGCAAAATGCGTCGAACATTCACCTGGTGCCCGGCCGTGTTGAGCATCTGCTGCAGCGAGCCGATGGTCTGCACTTGCAGAAAGTCGCCGAAGGTACGGTGCAACGTGTCAGGGCAGACCGTAAGATCGGCCTTATGCTCCCTCAACTCACTCAAGATGTGAGCGGGCTCAACGGCCTGTTTCGCCAAAGGCAGCTCGCGCCCCAGACGCGACCATATTCGGGTGAACGCTAATGGGCTGCGTGCAAGAAACTCCAAGGGTTTTGCCACTTCGAACGTCACGCCAGCCATAAACGGAAATCGCCGCCCGCTGGCGTCGACACTCGGCAACAGGTGCCCACCGATCACGGAACGATGACGCGACCCCATAAAGGCAAAATGAAAACCGGGGGCGCTGTCATACAAAGACTTCCAGGCAACGTCCTGCGCCAGCAAATCCAACCCTTCGGTTGCCCAGCGATCAAGGATGGCTATCAAGGGCCGATGATTGTCCGCAGCCCTGACAAAATCACCATGCGCGGGCAACTTGCCAAAGTAACTGATGGGTAACGTCAACATGTCCAAGCTCATGGCCGCTTCTCCAGGGACGCATCCAGGCCCACCACAGTCAGCGGCAGTTGCGTACCATCCAAGCCTTTGCGTTGGCTACCATCGGCATTCGCACGTGGGTTACTGATGACCTTCATGGTGACCGGCACCACCCAGTCGTCCTGACGCCATTGCAACTCGTAAGAACCATCAGCGTTCTGTCGACTTTGAGCACTTTGAATCAACTGGCCTAAAGCGTTTTGACCGACGAAGCTCTGAAGATCGATTGTCCGGCCGTCGTAAGTCACCACACTGACTTTGGCGGTTTGGTTCGACTTGCCGCTGTCCCAGACAAAATTGTTCCACTGTGCGGGGGTATTGCGATAACGCAGTTGCTGATCCCCTATGAGCACACTGTATTCACTGAATCCCGCAGCGGAGCCTGGCAAGATCTGGAACGTGACCAGCGCCCCGCCTTCAGCCGTTTGACCCAATGGGGCAACCCATTGCGCGAAGTGGGTCATCAAAGAAGGCGACAGGCTCAGTCCGACGTCTGCCCACTGCTTGCTGACCAAGCTGTTGCCACGACGAATCACCAGGGGCCCGAGGCTCTCGGTAACAAACTGTGCAATAGCCCCTTGCGGACCAAAAACCTCGGCAATCTCGGCCGTTCCCGCTTCAATTTGCCCTGCCGGCGCGAACGGGTATTTGCCCGCTAGAGATTGTTGGAAAGGCTCGTGAACCTGGGCCTTCCAGACTTTGTTGATTTCGTTGTGAGTCGGCGGAATCAGCGCACCGAAGGTTTGAATCATCGGCCATAACAACAGCGGCCGTAAGGTGCGACACTGGCCATCTTCCATACTCGACAGCAGTTGCTCATCGACCAGCCGCAGTCCAGCCGACAACTCAGAAGAGGTGCTCGCGTCCAGGGTCTGCACCATCAACTCTCGAGCACCCGGACCGGGATCACCCTGGGTCTGGATGGCATTCAAACGAGTACGGATGCCGGACAGGTTTTCCAGATAGCTTTGCAGCAGCGATGGCGAGCTGTCGCGGGCCACCATCAGTCGAGCAATTCCAGAAAATTCAAGACCTACAGGCCCAACCGGAATGTCTCCGGCGCTGCTTTGCGCCAATGCCTGGCCTTCAGCAGGGGCCTCGGAGAACCAGCTTAAAAACCCACCCTTAGCCGCCTGGAGTCCCTCATTGATCAACGAGGGATTGTCCCACGATGTTTGTCGGTAGATCGCCTCCATCAATTTGCGCATCGGCGAATTTTGTGGGTCTCCCAACTGATTCATCGCCGCATTGGCTTCACTGAAACTGGAAAAGCTGGCCACGGTGATGCCTTGCAAGAATTTCTTCCATTCTGCGATGTACTCCTGGGTATACAACTGCTCCAGCTCTTTCTGGATATGCTCCGGACTGCCCGACAACGTCAGATCATCCGCCCGGGCGTTCTGCAGCACCCAGTCCGTGGTGGTGAGTTCCTTGTGCGAAGCATCACGAATGGCTTGTTTTACATAGCCCTCCCAGGCCTCTCGAGAAAAAGTACCCGAGATGGCATAACTTCCGGCAAAGATCTTGTCCCCCTCCCCCAGCAAGCCTGCAACTGTCACGCTCGGGTAGCGTGTGGCAGCCCTGGCTTTGAGTTCCGCATAGACCCTGTCACGCGCTGGCAGCCCTTGCATCACTGCGCTCAATACCCGACGGCAGTCATCGATCAACGTGACCTTGGTGTCCGGTACTGGCCACTCAGACGCATTCGATTGGCGAATATAGAAGCTCATCAACCGCTCGGCACGGCGCGCCATGTCTTCCCGGTCCATACTGCCGCGATTGTCTTCCAACCAAAGGCGCCAAAAACGCGTGAGCTGGTCACTCAGGTGTGCGGGCTCCACGCGTTCGACCGTGCCCAGCATCAAGTACGCTTTCAAGGCGTTGTAGGCATCCTGGACATTGCTCGGCGATGGGGGCTGATAAACGCCAACGTTAGTTGTGCTGACGGGCGCTGCCGATTTCGCAGGTTGTAGCGCAGTAGAATTAGCACTGACTTCACGCAAGTAGGATTCCAGTTGTTCTGCTACCGGGGTCAGCATCACCTGCCGCATTCCCTGGAAGTACTCATGGCGCAATTTCGCTTCCAGTGCGGCACCTTGATAGAGCCCCAGTCCCAGCATCAGTGGATGATCACCACGGTATTTCTGTAACTGAGCCAGCCGGTCCTGAATCACCTGCAACGCCTCAAGGCGCGACTGCAGATCGATGCGATCCTTCTGGATGTCCTGGGCTTTACGCAAATCGGCCTGGACATTGCTCACCAACTGTTGATTGTTGGTATAGGACCACGTCCAGCCCGCCAAGCTTCCACCGAGTAACAACGCGGTCCCAAGGAACGCTACAGTGCGTTTTCTCGTCCGTGAACGGCTGGAATACTGGCGCACCAATTGCCGATCAGCGAACACCACCTTGCGGAACAGATCCAGAAGGAAATAACTGTGGCGAGACAACTGTCGCTCTTTATTCTGACCATTGACTGCGTCTGCCGATTTCAGCCCAAAGCGTTGAGTAATTTCGTTGGACATGCCGCACACACTGGCCATTTCCTGAACAGCACTGGTGAAGTAGAAACCTCGGAATACCGGCTTGTATTGAAAAGGATTTTCCTCAAACAATGCCGTTAAAAACGTGCTCAAGTGGGGCTTGATACCTTTGAATTCTAGCGGCAAGGTCAACAGCCCTGGGGCTTGGACGCCCCCACGGTTCAATGCCATCTGCGCCAAACTCATCTCTTTCAGACCTTCACACAACTCATCGAAGTGCTCATCGAACTGACTGACCGCGTCTGGGCCCGTTTGGGGGTTGAAGGCAAAAGTCGCGCCCCACACTTTTTCTCGCTCCTGTGGCTCTAGCGCCTGGAAAAAGTCATTAAAGCCGTTGATCAAATCGACCTTGGTGAACACCACATACACGGGAGCAATCACCTCAAGGCGCTCGGTCAGCTCTTGAATACGTTGCCGCAGCTTTTTGGCCAAATCGATCGCAAACTCCGGTGAATTCCCGGTCAACTCGGCAACACTGGCGGCAATCACAATTCCGTTAATCGGTGCGCGTGGGCGATGTTTGCGCAACAGCCCGAGGAAAGACAACCACTCCCCACGATCTGCGTCCTGCACCGAGTAGCGTCCGGCGGTATCCAGCAAAATACCTTCGGTGGTGAAGTACCAGTCGCAATTACGTGTGCCACCAATCCCCTGCAGCGCAGCGCCTTTTTGATCGTTGAAGGGAAAGGTCAATCCAGAGTTCAGGACCGCTGTACTTTTCCCCGCTGCGGGATTACCGATCACCATTAACCACGGCAACTCGTATAGCGCCTCTGTTCCTCGGCGTCGTCCAAGTCGTGAGGATTTGATCGCGAGAAGCGCCTCTTCCAGTCGTTGGCGCAACTCTGGAGCATCCCCCTCTGCACCAGCCACCATATGATGCAGCGCCGCCGCCGATTTCCTGGCGACAATGCGCCGCCACAACCAAGTGGCGGCCACTGCGACAAGTGTCACCACCAGGAGTGCAAGAAGCACTTTTTTTACGGTGGCCGCATTGAGAAGGAGCAAGGCTGCGGCAAGCAATAATCCGATAACAGCCAACACACGAGAGTTGGAAAAAAAGGCGGAGAAGCGGCTAATCATGACAAACAATTCCCGGGGCTAACGTGATGCACAAATTCATGCGAGGTCCTGAAGAGGCGCTTGAGCCGGTAGCGGCGATGGTTGGATACGACAGATCGCTCGCCATAAAGGGTCTTGCACCGACACCAGCAAGGTGTCCTGCTGCGTCTCCAAACTGTTTGAGGCAGCCAAGGCCAATGAAGCCAGCGCTGTCACGGCGCCCATCTCGCCACAACACAGCGGCAAGCTCAGGCACTCATGGATTGGGTCGAGTTCTGGAAGCGTTGCGTGCAGAGCGACCAGAAGTTCGGTTTGACGAGAGGTTTGGTGGTCCGCATCAGCTATTACCGCGCTGATCGGTGAAGGGGCTGTGCTGTATTGCTCTAGCAGTTGTTGCAGAGACGCGGCGCGCACCTTGCCCGGCAAGTCGGCAGATTGCGTACGCTGGACGCTGCTAAACGGGTGAATAGCCGCCGCTACCGGCTCTGTGGCTGCTGGGACGCCCTGCGCGAGTAGTAGTGCGCACGCCCCCTCGCCGGAGACCTCCGGCAGCGTCTGCCATAACGCATCATCTTGAATGAACGAATCACTGGCAAGCACGACCTGCAGACGGAATTCAGGTTCCACACCATCGACAGCGCGCAACTGCTCAAGAAAACTCAGTACCCCGCGGGTGTCAGCCGCAGCGTGAACAGACACGGGACATGTCAGTCCAGCCTCGGAAAACCGACCAAGAGCTGATAGCAACCACTGGCGTGCCGTTGTTTGGGTCTCAATCGGCCAGCGAGTGGGGAGTAGGAAGTGGATCGGCAGGGGGTTAAGGCGCTCGTCTGTATCGACACATTCGCGCTCAAAATGGCGCACCAGTAAAGGTTCCAGCGCCTGTGTGGCCAACAGCAAGGCGCGCTGGACATCAAGAGGTAACGGGGCGCCCCGCTCTGAATCAATGAAGTCCTCTGTACTCACTCCGTCAATCCAGGCGATACGGCGCGCGAACCCGTCTGCGTTTTTCAGTGTGGGGTGAAGGGCCGGTCGTTCACGGGCTATCAACGCCTCGATAACAGTAACGGGTTCATCGCCGGGGGGCAGGGACAGGCTCCAATCCAGTATCCGAATCGGCATGACCCGTTCAGCGTCCGGCACGGGTTCAACACCGGCTAGATCCTTTGTAGCCCCCGACTGTCGGTGGCGCTTCAGCCATTCAAAGGTCTGGTACAGCCCCCAATACCCCAGGCACAAGGTCGACGGGATCACCAGGAAATGGGTAATGATGTCTTGTGCCGTCGGCAGACGGTAATGGTTACGCCAGGCCCATAATGTCACGCCCCACGTACCGATAAAGACCAACGCCACCCACAGCGTTTTGTAGCCAAGGACTCGTTTAAACATCAGATTCCATTCCTGCTTACCCTACGCTCACGGTCTGTAAGTTGTGGCCTGGCCAGCGATCAACACGGCGCCGCACGAGGTGGCATCGCCGTCTCGAGCAGCCGCCTTGTCGTCCACCTCATAGTCCTCGTCCCCAGTCGTGATCACCGTAGGACCATGGACCGGACAAGCCACCAGATCTCCAACGCGGGCGATGCCCTTGTCGTTGATCGTCGAATCCTCACTGGCCTCCATGACCATTCCGCCGTGGGTGGTCGCGTCCCCTTTTACAATCAAAGGTCGTGTCATCTTCTTTCTCCATGTTTGCCTAAGCTCAGCACTGCACAGCGCCTGCTCAGGGGTTAAGGCCTGGATCTGGCCGACGGCCCTCGGCCGGCAGTACGCAGTTCCACATGCCCGAAATCCATCAATTTCCAGCGTCCACCCCAGGTCAAGCCCAGCTCTTCGGCCACTTGGCCGTACAACTCATAGCCGCGCATCGCCCAGGGGTCTCTCTCGGTGATCACCAACTTCCCCTCGCGCAAAAAAGCACTGTCCGCCGCCAAACCGTACTGGTGGTAGCTCTGCCAGGCCTTGGCATTGGTCGTCCCAGGCAAGAGCCCCAGATCGTCTTGACGCTCAGGGCTGCGGTAGCCCTCAAGCAGCACCATTTCGTACCCATGGCGTTCCAGCATCACCTTGTAAACCACCAGCAAGCGCTGGACGAAGTCAGCATCCATCTTGTCCCATGAACGATCGGCCGCTCCGGTGCGAGGACGAATCCGCTCCACCTCCCGGGAGGTGAACACCTCCGGCGGCAGCGCGCGGGGCGGTACCAGCCGCTCACCACGCAACAGCTCTGCAATCAGGCTTGTGGGTTTCCCACGGTGGACATCGCTGCCATACCCTTCAAGCTCCACCGTTCCGCGCAAACTGAAAACCAACGCAGGAGGCACCAGCAACAGAAGAAGCATCAACCACACAAGGCCCTGATATTGAGCGAGCGGTGACAGCCAACGCTTATAACCAATCCCAAAGCGAACAAAACTATCGCTCACAAAAATAGAACTTTCCAACCAGACAAAGGGAATCTTCCTACAAGCTTTAAAGAAGCGAACTATTGATTTCGAAAACACCTCTGCACGTTCAGGAAACAACAACCACCAAAAGTAAGTAATCGCACTTGCAGCCAAGCAAAAAACCACGAGCAATAGCATCAAATATACAATCCACCGGAGAAGAATATGGAATTAGCACCGAACGATAGCTTCTTGCGCCGCGCCCAGCACACTATCAAAATGACAGCATTGAAAATTTTATATAGCTGCGCCTAAATTCTTAGCAATATTTTGCGCCATTTCAACTTGCCACCCAGCAAATAAGTGCAGGCCATCTCACTGGCGAAACAAACGCCAAACTCTGGAATCGGATGCTGTGACAACAAGTAATGCACACTCAAAAGCACCTAGCTTGTTAGCGGACACTCAAGACAGCAGCACTCCCGATATCCGCTCAACCAACACCGCGACCCCATCCAACATACGCTCAAATAAGACACTGCTAATCTGGTCGGGCGTCAGCGCACTGACCCTCATAACGGGGATGGCCTGGATATTCGATTCGTCACCCGAAGCCACTGGCACTCCCACGCCCAGCCAGGCTGTCAGCATCGCGACCGTACCCCCTGAAACCACTCACTACCCCACCACTACAGCTCAGCAAACGGAGTCGGAAATGCTTAGCGAATCCGCTCAGATCTTTAACGAGGCGCCTGCCCAGCAGCACACAGATCCCATCCCCACGACTGCCGCCAACCCGCCGTCCGTAGAAAAAGCACATCACATCCAACCCGCCAAACCTCAGCCCAGAGCCGCTGCCACACGCCCGGCGAACAGCATTACTCCCACACCTCGTTCAAGCGATGTAGACGTGTTGATTGCGCTGATGCGCTATATCGAAAGCCCGGATAACGATCTTCCACTGCCAGCGCGCGAAGCGCTGAAAGACCGCATCAGGGCTTGCCCAGCAGCCAATACCGAAGCGGGCATTGACTGTCGCCAACGTATTTGCGCTGACCTTCCGGGCTCGCCGAGTTTGTGCCCCTCCAAGTGAACTCGAGGGAATGCCAAGCGCTCAGCCGCCACTGTCGGCAACCTTGGCCACACCCAACACCTGCTCCAGGCGAACCAGTGCAGCGTCGTCTTTCAGCACAACTTTGAGCCATTCATGCAAGGGCATCTCCCCCCACTCAGCCGCTTGATTGGCCATGTAAGCCACCGGACTATGCGGCTCCGCCTGACTGAAATAATTTGCCACCTCGCGCAACCGACTCAACGCGTCATGACGCGAAGTGATACCCAGCACTGCACTCTGGGTATCGGCGACTGAAGGTACGGAGACAGGAGACAGCAACTGACTGGAATGCTGCTGAGGCCCTGGCACCTTAGGCTCACCCCTTCCCTGCACATCCACGCCAGCCTCTTTCGCAAACCGTTGAATGCTACTGGAGGCCGTGTCCAACGCGTCTCGAATCGACGCAAATCTCGGAGTCTGATCACCTAAACGAGCTTCGGCCTGGTGCTCCAGACTGCTCAGTGCAACCCCTGCGGCCTGAACCGCAAGCCACAGCTGCCGATAGAATCCCACCGGCGTTGCGGACCTGGCACGATCCAACTGCTCCAACGTCAGGTGCTCGGAATCCCCAAGGCGAACCGTTCCGGATCGCTGATGCGCTACTGCATAGTCAGAGAGTGTGTAGGACAACCCGTCATCGTCCACCACAGGGATCGACGATACCCAGCGCAGGCCCTGCTTGAGCAACCACGCCAAGCAACCGACACGCTGCTCAACATCGCCCTCGTCGATGGAGGGATACAGGTCGTCCCAGTACCGCTCAAACAAGCCTGCAATCAGGCTGAAACCTTGGGCCATGCCTGAAAAACCCTGGGTGTATACCCAACCCTCTGTCAGCCACCCCGCAACGCGAAGATCTTTACTGTCCTCTCGCAACAGTTTCGAACATCGTTTAACTACTTCCGGCCAATTGGCGACCTTAAGATCGGCAACCCATTCACCTTGCTCCAAAGTTGGATCGTCAAACTCTCGAAGTTTTTGTATGCCATCAAACTCAGATGAGTATGTAAGATCTTTTCCTGTTGCCTGTAGGCCATTTATCGGACTCAATAAAACTTCAAGATCAGACACTAAATTTTCCTGCCAACGATGCAATATTTTGATGTAAGTGATTACACTACACCCCGTCAGAAACTACGCTAGACAATCATCACTGTGTTTTTTTCGCTAGACAAGCCTGTGTCAAAAACTTTGTTGAGCCGCAGGGGAAAGCGTACGAAATGGATATCAAAGCCGATGAGCACAACTGCCGCGAACATCATCAGTGAAACGCGCCTGTACACACTTGAGTCAACACTAGACCAACTTCATGTAGAGCGCTGGTCCGGGCATGAGGTCCTGTCCAATCTTTACCGCTGGGATGTACTGGCCTTGAGTGGCAACCACGCGTTGCCTCTCGATGCATTCCTCGGGCAAAAATTCACCCTATTGACCACCCTCGCGGATGGCAGCCGGTGCCGTCGCAGTGGGCTGGTCAATATGGCCCGACGCATCGGCAGTGACGGTACGCTGACCCGCTACCATGTGCAGTTGGTGCCCTGGCTGTGGATCCTGACCCAGAGTTTCCGTTCAAGGGTGTTTCAGGACAGCACCGTGCAGGGCATCATCAACCAGGTACTCACGGGTTATCCGGACTACGCGAGCTGGCACTTCACCCAGGACGCGGTGCAACTGCTCAGCGCAGTGCGGCCGCGTAGCTACTGCGTGCAGTACCGCGAGAGTGACTTCACTTTTGTGCAGCGACTACTGGCCGAAGAAGGCTTGGGCTATTGCTTCGTTGAAGATGAACGAAGCCCTAGCGGACAACGCCTGATTATCTTCGGCGACAGCCCCACACTGCCTGAGGATCCCACCTCCTCCAGCGCGACTGGTTTGCGCTTTCATCGCGCCGATGCGACGCAAGTGCAGGACACCATTCAGGGTATGGGGCGCGTCCATCAGTTGGGTAGCCACCGCGTCACGCTACTGAGCTGCGACTATAAAAGTCGTCAGGCCATCAGTGCATCACGCCCTATCGGTCAAGAACGCGAAGGCCTGGAAAGCTACGACCCAGTGGGCGACTACGCCTTTGCCACTCTCAGCGAAGCCGAACATTACACCGGGTTGCACATCGAGGCGATGCAAACGGAGCACGCCTTTTGGCAAGGCCGCGGCACCGTACGCAGCGCGCGGGCGGGCACGCGGTTTCATCTCGGTGAGACGCCCTGGCCCGACGCCGAACCGATGCGTGACATGCAAGACTTTCTCTTCACCGAGGTACGCAGCTACGGCATCAACAATCTGGAGTTTGGAGTTCCTGAACTGGATGCTGATCCGGCGGCATTGCTGCAGTTGGAAGCGCTCGACGCCGAAGTGCTCCGTGAAGCAAACCGCAGTGGCTTCGCACAGCAATTTCGTGCAGTGCTGCACACCCAACGTTGGCGCCCTACCCTCGAAGACGGTACAGGCCAACGCCTGAATCCACGTCCGACCGCCCACGGCCCACAGACCGCGCTGGTCGTTGGCCCCGAGGGTGAAACCACGCCCGGCAGCGATGGGCCACTGCACTGTGATGCACTGGGTCGCGTCCGGGTGCGCTTTCATTGGCAGGCCGAAAACGACCGCGGCGCTTGCTGGGTTCGGGTCGGTCAAGCGTTCGCTGGCAAGGGCTTCGGTGCGCAGCTCCTTCCACGCATTGGTCAGGAAGTGCTGGTGCATTTCGTCAATGGCGACATCGACCGGCCGATCATCTCCAAGGCGCTGTATAACGGTCGCGGTGAAGGCGGCGTTGCGCCCACCCCGGGCGGCGCCCCAGGCGAAAGCAATCTGTCGGTCTATGCAAAGGCCACCGATGAGCATCCCAGCGCCGAAGCCAATCTGGCCGGCGGCAACAGCCCTGCCTGGCACGGCGGTGGTGCAGTCGAAACGTTGCACCGCAATGCGGCGGCATTGTCCGGGTTCAAAACCCAAGGATTTGATGGCCAGGGTCATAACCAATTGGTGTTCGACGACAGTGACCAGCAAGGCCGTGTGCAGATGGCAACCACCCAAGCGCATACCCAGCTCAACCTGGGGCACCTGATTCATCAGGCGGGCAACTACCGAGGTAGCTTTCGCGGCCTGGGGTTTGAACTGCGTACCGACGCCTACGGCTCGATTCGCGCGGCCAACGGCTTGCTCCTCAGCACCTATGCCATCGACCCGCAAACCCCGGCCGGCGATGCCGTCGCCGCACAGGCGTTACTGCAACAGCAACGTGACCTGGCCGAACGTTTTGACCTGGCCGCGCAGATCCATCAAACCGTGCCGCTGGCCGCGCATCGCGGGGTGCAGAAAGCCAATCAAAGCCTGCTGATCGACGACCAGTCGCCGCTCCAGGCCCTACACACCAGCCTGAATACCACGGTAACCAGCGAGCAACTCGCCCAGGCCATCGACGAAGCTGCGCAACGTAATCCCCATCACACGATTCCCCACAGCGGTGATGCGCTACTGACCCTGAGTGCTCGTGACAGTATCGCCAAAATTGCGGGTCAGTCACTGCAATGGACTGCCGGAGAGACCCTCACCCTCGGTAGCGGTTACGACACCCACATGGCGACAGGAGGCAGTTTGCGCATGCATAGCGGCCAGGCCATCGGCTACCTTGCCGGCGCGCAAAAGGCCGAGGGTATTGGGTTGGCAATGATCGCCAGCGCCGGGCCTGTGGATGTGCAGGCGCAGCGAGGTGATATCAACCTTAGCGCTCAAGACGAGTTGAAGATCATCTCGATCGATGCGGAGGCGGAAATGGCGGCGGGGACAACACTCCATCTAGCGGTGGATGGGGGCGCCAGCCTGACGATGGAAGGCGGCAACATTACGTTTGCCTGTCCGGGGACGATCAAGGTGTATGCCAGCAAAAAGCGCTTTAACGGACCGCAGGAAAAATTCTTCCCGCTGCCGCAGTTTCCGCAGGGCATCTGCGTGGAATGCCTGCTTAAGGCAATGGAAACCGGAACCCCACTCGCTAACAAAAACGCATAATCGAGTTGAGCATGTCATTACCTGACCCGATCCAAACATCTACTACGCGTTCAAGCAGCTTTTTGCATTGGATAGACCCCTACCCTACAGGGGCACTGCAAATATTAATCACCGCCTTACCAACCAGTAATGTGTACGCGCTCATCGATCGAGCGTTCGACACTACTTTGAGTGCCGGGCTAAAGCATCGTTTCCCGCACTTGGCTCAACAGTCTTTGTTCAAGGAGCTGTACACAGGAACTGGCCTGGCTGCCTTGAGTCCCTGCTTGGTAGAAATACCGGACATTCCGCAGGAGCGCCTTGAACTCATCACCTACCTGATGCGTGCCAGCAACGGAAAACCGATGCTCAGCTTCCTGTCAGCCGAGAAGATGTCACTACTCGAACATCTGCACAGTCAACTGGAAGCAAAAGACAATCAAGGCAGAGGTTTTTTACTTCGCCTTGCCGACACGCGTGCACTGGACCTATTACTGAAAACACTGACCCAACCACAACGTGAACGACTGCTATTCGACGGCCTGCAATGGTGGTATTGGCGTCGAGACGGAGAGCTCCGCCACATCCAAGGAAGCAGAGCAGTAGGTGATTACAGCCCGACAATCAAACCTTATCAATTCGATAGCCGACAGATACAACTGATGGCCAACGGTGCGCGTGCCGATGGCTTGCTGTTCTGTCTGCGAAAAAACGCAGAGATATTTGGGCGACTGTCAGGCCGTCCTTCAGCCGCACACAGATGTATTCAGGAAATTTTAGACAGTCACGACTCAGAGCAAGTACATGACGCTGTTGTGTTTCGCCAGATGCTTGAGTCGCTTTGCCGCAATGGTTTGCTTTCGCAAGCTTAAGAATAGGACGGTGATAATTCAATGATGAAAGAAAATTCTAGGCTATGGCGGTGGTCGATCACTGCTGCCGCGCTGTTGTTCGCTGTACTGGCGTTCGTCGTGTTCAAGCCAAAGCCTTCAACGCAAGATTCAGAAATCGGCCTGTCTGTTTCTATCCTCAACTACACGGATCAACCTCTCGGTGTGGTGTATGTCAATGACAGTTGGGCCGGCGGGATGCTGATTCATGGTGGAGGCAACTCTTTTGCAGGCAGCGCGAGTTTACCGAGAAAGTGGCGCCCAGGACTAACTGTAAGGGTCGACTGGCGAGATGACGCGCTTTATCAGAAAGATCAAGAAGCGTTGTATAGCGCCATGGTCCCAGTTGCTCCCTACACGGGCAACTCCCCCAGCATTTTATATGTGGCCTTTTTCCCGGATCAGAAAATCAAAGCATTTCCTACCAGCTTTAGTCCTGGACACCCGGAGTTCCCGGAAGGTCTGCAGCGTCCAGACATACTTTGTAAAGCAGCCCCTGTTTGCAAAGCAAAATTCTTCGATTGAGTCTGCTGAGGGATTTGAATATGCAGCTAGAAAAACTAGGCGAAAACCCGAGCGCGTTGTTGCAGGACGAGCAAGCACAGTTTTTATCAAATCAAGACATCAGCAATAACATGGAGTGCTGTACCTCGTTGCATCTCGGTTTTTTCTTCGACGGAACCAACAACAATAAAGAGCGAGATACTCCAAAACAGGCTCACAGCAACGTTGCTCGACTATTCGACGTATTCGAAGAAACATCTAACACTGTGAAAATCTATGTTCCAGGCGTTGGCACCCCCTTCCCAAAAGAAACAGGCGATACAGGGCGAGGTTACCATGCACGAGCAGGGCTAGCAGCCGGCTGGGGTGGAGAGGCCAGAATAAATTGGGCGTTGCTACAGCTTTCAAATCAACTGTATCGATATTTCGAAAAAACCACCTTGAGCGACGCCAGTAACATCCAAGATGTCGACTTGGTTAAAAAGATCTCCACCGACATAAATCTCCCTCAGACAGCTCTGAAAGGTGCCGGTACCACCGAGGTCGAGCAACTGAATAACGCCGGCACGCTTGGCACCATCGGTAATATTATTGACACTGCCTATATCGAGCCGCGACACAGACAACGGCGTGAGCTCTTACAAGCCAGGCACGATGAACTCACCCAAAAACTAGCAAGCCGGATCGCCAGCGATAAACCAAAGCTAGTCAGCATTCGCCTCTCAGTGTTCGGGTTCTCCCGAGGCGCAGCAGAAGCTCGCGTATTTTGCAATTGGTTGTCCGATGCACTGGACAAAAATAGAACGTTGGCAGGAGTACCGGTCAATATTGACTTTTTGGGTATTTTTGACACTGTAGCTTCGGTAGGGCTTGCGCAAAGTGCCCTGCTATTTGAAGGGCATGGTGGTTGGGGACAGGAACGTTTTCTACGCGTGCCCAATGAAATCAAAAAGGTTGTTCACCTTGTTTCAGGCCACGAAGTTCGTGGTTCCTTTCCGCTAGATATAGTGGGCGATCATCCTAACTGTATTGAGTTGGTATATCCCGGTGTGCATTCGGATATTGGAGGAGGTTATCCACCCGGTGATCAAGGCCGCGGATGCAGCACCAATGATGCACCTGACGATGGCAGCAAACTGTCTCAAGTGCCGCTTGCAAAAATGTATCGCAGCGCAGTGGCAGCAGGTGTCCCACTCAATGCGAGCAACCCACGTCTTGCTCCTGAGATAAAAAATGCATTCACAATCAGTCCAGCACTTCGTCAATCCTTCAATGATTACGTTGCTATCGTCAATGCCATGACACCCAGCAACGCTAGTACAACCCAGGCTGCCAATATTCAATACGGACTCTACCTACGCTGGCGTCGTCTTCGCGCCGCTAACAACTCCAACGCCTTGGAGCAACAACCATTTTTTTCGCGGGCGAAAATCAACAGCCCACAAGACGCTGAAGACTTGCGGCGGGCCAATGATGAGCTACGCCGGGAAGTGGTGGTTTTAAGCGAGCGGGAAAATGATCTTGTTTACTCTGATGGTTGGATGGCACGGACTCTATTGCAATCGATGCCTGCCAGCGCGCTTTCTAGTGAAATAGAACGAGCGATATGGGGTGAGAAAGTCCGGCAATGGCGCGAAGTAAAACCTTTCTGGGAATACGAAAAGGCACTTAAGCCGGAGATCATCCGCCTGTTCGACGACTACGTGCATGATTCGAGAGCATGGTTCAAACCTTTTGGCGCTACAAACGAAGATGTGTGGAAGCACAATCAAACTATTCGCATGAAAAAGCTTATGCAGCAGGAGGCCACCTACCGACAGTATCAAACCGAATTCGAGCGCGACGCCAAAGCGGCCATTAAGCGGTACGCGCCCTACGATGAAGGTGGTTACGGCGATGTCGCTCCCTCACCTGTGTGGGGATTGGACCGGATCGACCTTGATCGTTATCTCAAGGACGGTAGCCTACCCGTTGAACCAGACGGACGAGAAACTAGCTCCATATGGGGATACCTACGCTGGCGGACTCACTACTCGCCTGAGGATACGCTGGTTGAGAAGGCCCAGCGGGCTTGGAACAAAGCGAAAAATGCCACAAACGAAGTTATTGATGGCGCTCGCAAACGCGTGACCAACGCGGCGGCGGATACGGCCCAAGAGGTAGCTGATACTGTGATGGAGGAAGCTGGAAAAACGGTAAAGCGGATTATAAACAGACAACCGTGGCGTTAACTGATCCGCTAAGGATGAGCTCAAAAAATCCAGATCAAACAGTGCTGCACACCCAACGTTGGCGCCCTACCCTCGAAGACGGTACAGGCCAACGCCTGAATCCACGTCCGACCGCTCACGGCCCACAGACCGCGCTGGTCGTTGGCCCCGAGGGTGAAACCACGCCCGGCAGCGG
>NZ_BCBO01000116.1:0-18314 GCF_001320835.1 Pseudomonas sp. NBRC 111138
GGCCTGCGGCATACCGAGGTGCCGTTGGTGGTCTACCTGATCAACCCCAAAGATGGCGTCACTCCGGGCAGTGTTGCCTCACTGTTCTGGGGCAACCGTAATATTCCCGTGGCCTCTACGCCGATTCGCGAAGGCGAGCAAAACCTTGACCTGTTCCCGATGACTGTTCCCGCGCACCATATCGTCCCGTACTTGGTCGACGGTGTACGTGGCATGCTAAGGCGCAGCAGCGGCAATGAGTCATTCACCGAAGAAATCAAGTTACGGGTCAGCCTGACTCGCCCCGGTGGCGAAGACAAAGACAGTCTGCCCGGCCACCAGGGGCTGGCGTATGAGGTCCCACCGGAGGTTTTGCTGCATGGCGTCAACCAGCAGCAGGCACTGGCGGGTGTCAAGATCATCATTCGCTACTGGCTAAACATGCGCGCTTATGACCTGATCACTCTGGCCTGGGGCTCGCAAGTGGTTCAGCACCGGGTCCAACCCGGCGAAGTGGGCCGTGACATCACCTTGACCGTCGACTACGCCACTATCAGCGCCGCGGGCAATAACCGGCTTACGCGCGTGGCTTACCAGGTGCGGGACGCGGGCGGCAATCTGCCGGAGGAGCGGGCGCGCTGGTCGGCGGTGTCATTGATTGATGTGCACCTCAATGAGGTGCGCCCCGAAGCGCCGTGGCTGCAGTTTCCAGACACCGGTACGAAAATCGACCTCGCGGAACTGGGCAGTTGGGATGTGGAAGTGGCCCTTTGGGTCCTCTCCCAGGAGGCTAGCGCCTATTCCCACGTGACGCTGATCTGGGCCGGTTTGGACAGTGAAGGCAATTCGATCCCTTATACGCACACCGAAGAACTCAGTAGAGCAGGCCTTTATACCTTTGAGGTTCCCAACGCGCTGGTGAGCGCGATTGCCGAAGGCAGCGCGAGCGTGCATGCCCTGTATCAGAATGGCGCGGTGCAACAGCCTTCCGAAAAGCTCTATCTGGAGGTCGTGGGGCAAGTCGTCAGGTGGCCGGCGCCGACGATAGACGAGGACCAGGGTGGCCATATCGAGCCGGATGTCGACGCGACCGTACGCTTCCCCCTTCAAGGGAGCTGGCCGAAGGACGGTTATATCGAAGTCATCTTCCGGGTCAGCAGCGCCGATAACACCATCGAACATCGCATCGGCCGCGAAGTCGACGATATTCCGCCTACGGCCGATGGGGATTTGTTGTTTACGGTATACCCCGACGAACTGCGGCGTTTCGACGGCCACCTGACCGAAGTGTTTTACGCCCACACCCGGCCCGGCGGCCGCCCGCAGGAGTCCCTGCGGTTGCAGATCGTGGTGGGTCAGATCAAGCGTACGATGCCCAAGCCGATTGTCGACAAGGCGGTCAGCGGCCAGCTGAATCCGGATGATGTAGGCGCCTACGCCACCGTGTTTGCACCGTTTGGCGAAACACTGCGCGGCGACTGGATCCGCATGTACTGGCTTGGCCGGGGCGCCCGCACCGAAGTGCCAGTGCAAGTGGCCGTGAATGGCGCCACCACCACCCACGACATCGAAAAATACTACGTGGAGAACAACCTGGATGAGTCGGTGACGGTGTTCTATACGCTGACACGCGCTGATGAGGCGATGCCGCGTTACTCACAGATCACCGAGGTGCTGATCAGCCGTGGCGTGGGCGAACTGCCGTCGCCGACCTTGCTTGAAGCGCAAACCACCGGCCCCGACACCGCCGACCTGGAACCCCTTAAGGTGCAACAGGGCACCCAATTGGTGGTGAGCTACGTGGGCATGCGCAACGGTGACTCGATCAAAGCCAGCATGGTAGGCGCCGGCAATGGCGGTTCGCCAGATATCCCGGCCAAACCTGGGAATGAAGCCTTGCAGGAGGTGGCGTTCGATATTTCCAGGGCGGCGATTGCGGCGAACATTCGTGACCACGTCACCACGGTGAAATACCACTATGTGGTAACCCGTGCGGGAGTCTCGGTCACGTCGGCAATTTTGACGGTGACCGTGAGGCCGATACCGCAATCGGAGCTGGCCAAGACGGTCATCAGGCTCAACGAGGCCAATAGCGCGACAAAGGTATTGGACCTGGATAGCTTCGCCGGCAACGCGATGGCGCATGTCGGCACCTGGCCGTTTATCACCGCCCCTTATCCGGTCTCGTTGAAGTTTTTTGGTAGAACAACCGCTAATGTTGCTCATGACCTGACGCTGTTCAGTTTCAACAGCTCGTATGTCAATCCGAACTGGGTTGCCCAAGGCCGTTATGAATATCGCCTGTTGCGCACTTACCTCGATGGGTTGGGCCATGGCACAAAATTGAGGATGGAATTCAAAGCCGCAGTCAGTCTTAGCAAGGTTGAAGCCGAGGCCATCAGCTTTCCGATAGTGGAGTACACCGTCAATACACTGCCGGCAGAATTCCCTGTTCCCAAGTTGACCCAGGCCACGGGGACGGGTACCTCAGTTACCCTGGCGCCGTTGAATGCACAAAACGGTGGCACGGTGTCCGTGGAGTACACACCGATGTACACCACAGACAGCATCAAGGTGACGATGGTGGGGACAGCCGGTGCGGGGTCGCCGGTGATCCCGGCCAAGAATGGGGTAACCGCGGGCAAAGTCACGTTCGATATTCCCAAGGCCGCGATTGTCGCCAACGTCGGTAATGCCAACAAGACGTTCACCCTTAAGTACGACGTAACCCGTAGCAGCAAGGTGGTTGCGTCCAAGGTGTTGACGGTGACGGTGACGCCGATACCCCAGGCTGAGTTGGCCAAAACGGTGCTCAAGATCAATCAGGCTAACGCGGCCACTCAAGTACTGGACTTGACTACGTTTACCGGCAATGCCACAGGGCAAATTGGTGTCTGGCCGTTTATCACTGCACCTTACCCCGTCTGGTTGAAGCTGCAGGGGAAAACGGACAAGGGTGATGATCATTCGCTGACGGTGTACAACGGGGCGGGCAGTGCAGCTGTGAACCCGACCTGGATCGCTAACGGAAAAATCGAACCAGGGATTGCTCGTAGTTATTTGAATGGATTGGGTGATGGCACCAAGCTGCAGATGGAGCTCAAGGCCGCGGTCAGCACAAGCAAGGATGAAACCCTGGCCATCAGCTTTCCGATAGTGGAGTACACCGTCAATACACTCCCGGCAGAATTCCCTGTTCCCAAGTTGACCCAGGCCACGGGGACGGGTACCTCAGTTATCCTGGCGCCGTTGAATGCACAAAACGGTGGCACGGTGTCGGTGGAGTACACACCGATGTACACCACAGACAGCATCAAGGTGACGATGGTGGGGACAGCCGGTACGGGGTCGCCGGTGATCCCGGCCAAGAATGGGGTAACGGCGGGCAAAGTCACGTTCGATATTCCCAAGGCCGCGATTGTCGCCAACGTCGGCAATGCCAACAAGACGCTCACGCTTAAGTACGATGTAACCCGTAACGGCAAGGTTGTATCGTCCAAGGTGTTGACGGTGACGGTGACGCCGATACCCCAGGCTGAGTTGGCCAAAACGGTACTCAAGATCAATCAGGCTAACGCGGCCACTCAAGTACTGGACTTGACTACGTTTACCGGCAATGCCACAGGGCAAATTGGTGTCTGGCCGTTTATCACTGCACCTTACCCCGTCTGGTTGAAGCTGCAGGGGAAAACGGACAAGGGCGATGATCATTCGCTGACGGTGTACAACGGGGCGGGCAGTGCAGCTGTCAACCCGACCTGGATCGCTAACGGAAAAATCGAACCAGGGATCGCTCGTAGTTATTTGAATGGATTGGGTGATGGCACCAAGCTGCAGATGGAGCTCAAGGCAGCGGTCAGCACAAGCAAGGATGAAACCCTGGCCATCAGCTTTCCGATAGTGGAGTACACCGTCAATACACTGCCGGCAGAATTCCCTGTTCCCAAGTTGACCCAGGCCACGGGGACGGGTACCTCAGTTACCCTGGCGCCGTTGAATGCACAAAACGGTGGCACGGTGTCCGTGGAGTACACACCGATGTACACCACAGACAGCATCAAGGTGACGATGGTGGGGACAGCCGGTGCGGGTTCTCCGGTGATCCCGGCCAAGAATGGGGTAACGGCGGGCAAAGTCACGTTCGATATTACCAAGGCCGCGATTGCCGCCAACGTCGGCAATGCCAACAAGACGCTCACGCTTAAGTACGACGTAACCCGTAGCGGCAAGGTGGTTGCGTCCAAGGTGTTGACGGTGACGGTGACGCCGATACCCCAGGCTGAGTTGGCCAAAACGGTGCTCAAGATCAATCAGGCTAACGAGGCGACTCAAGTACTGAACTTGGCTACGTTTACCGGCGATGCCACAGGGCAAATTGGTGTCTGGCCGTTTATCACTGCGCCTAACCCCGTCTGGTTGAGGCTGCTGGGGAAAACGGACAAGGGCGATGATCATTCGCTGACGGTGTACAACGGTGCGGGCAGTGCAGCTGTCAACCCGACCTGGATCGCTAACGAGAAAATCGAACCAGGGATCGCTCGTAGTTATTTGAATGGATTGGGTGATGGCACCAAGCTGCAGGTGGAGTTAAAAGCGGCTTTCAGTCTAAGTAAAGCTGAAGCTGATGCCATTAGATTTCCAGTGGTGGAGTATATAGTTGCTACAAAGTTTTATGATCTGACGACATTTGAACATGGTGATGCCAATGGGTGGGATCTCCACTTGCAATCCAACGGTAAGTTGTATTTCGTCGATATAAATGGAAACTGTTTCGCAGGTTTTCCGTCCGTGAAAACTACATCTGGATATTGGCAAGTACTAATGAAGGGATATTGGAATCTGCAGAAGGGTAAGAGTTATAAATTATCGTTCGATGTAAGGCCAGTGAATCCTATAATAACTGCTCGTTTTGCTGTCCATGTGAACGCTAAAATCAGTAATTTTCGGGGATCATTTACGGGGGCGTCTTGGAGTAATTTCTCGGGAAACATTCGTATTGAAGAAGCTGGTGGCTCCCTTATTCAATTTTGGTTTGACCTGCCAGCAGGATCATACACCGATATCCTTGTAGATAATATTATTCTGCAGGAAATGTAGGGCGATATGGGGGGTTATTTGAAAGTGAGTCTGCTCCATACTCTATCGGTGCGAGTAAAGTATGGGGTAGATTTTGTCTAAGTTTGAAGTGTGAAAAGAAGCTTGTTCACTAATGCAATATTGGGTGTCGTCAGGGTTTTGTCATCACCGCGATAAACAGCGGCGACTCCAGAAACCGCTGCAACCAAACCTGCAAACGCTGATACGGCGTCGCTGCAAACCACTCCCGATCTACATGAGCAAACTGGCGCACAAACGGCGCCAGTGCCGCATCCGCCAGGCTCGGGTGTTCGGCGAGCAAGTACTCACGCTCCGCCAGCAAGCCTTCCAACTTTTGCAAGAACACCTCACCCTCGGCCCGATAATGCTCCATCGGCTGTTCCGGGTAGCGCTCGGCATACTTGTATCGATTCAAGTGATGCTTGAACACCTGATCATTCTCGGCAATCAACGTCAGCACCGCAGGGTCACCTTGTAGCAGCCAATCATCCGGATCGTGCTGCGCCAGCGCCCATTGCATGATCTCCAGGCTCTCCTCGATCACTCGACCTTCGACACTCAACATCGGCACCGTACCCTTGGGCGACAGTGCCAGCATCTCGGCTGGCTTGGCCTTGAGGCTCACCTCGACGATTCGCACAGGAACGCCTGAGTAGCGCAAGGCCAGCCGCGCCCGCATCGCATACGGGCAGCGTCGGAACGAGTACAGCAGCGCTTCGTTCACTTGACCTCCAGGGTACTCAAGCCATTGCCCTGGCGCTGGACCTGGATCTGCACCGGGATGCGTTCATGCATTTCCTGTACATGGGAGATCACTGCCACTTTGCGGCCCTGGGCCTGCAAGCCGTCCAGAGCGTCCATCGCCAATTGCAACGACTCCGGATCAAGGCTGCCAAAGCCTTCGTCGATAAACAGCGACTCGATCTTCAAGGTGCTCGACGCCATGGACGCCAGCCCCAACGCCAGTGCCAACGACACCAGGAAGGTTTCGCCACCGGACAATGAATGCACCGAACGCAGTTCATCGCCCATCTCTGTGTCCATCACCAGCAGCCCCAGCATGCTGCCGCCGCGTTTGAGCCGGTAGCGGCGCACCAGTTGGCGCAGTTGCACGTTGGCATGGTGCACCAGCAAGTCGAGGTTGTAGGCCTGGGCGATCTTGCGGAAGGTGTCGCCGGTGGCCGAGCCGATCAGCGCATTCAGGCGTGCCCAGCGCTGCCACTGCTCGTAAGCTTTGGCGATCTGTTCGGCCAGGGCCTGGTTGGCATTCTGGCGACGCTGGTCTTCGGACTGGCGTGCGCGCAGTTCGGCGCAGTGTTTCTCACCCTCCAGCAGTTGCTGGTCAAGCGTTGCCAGGGTGGCGTCCAGTTGCTCGGCCTCCAGGTTGCCGTTGTGCAGGGCCTGGTGTTCGGCCAGGCGCTGTTCGCGCTCGTGCAGCAGAACCTTGGCTTGCTCGACGGCCTTTTCGCTGCTGTGCAGGTGCTGACGCAACTGCGCGACCTGGGCTTCATCAAGGGCCAACAGGCGTGCCAGGCCCTGATCATCCAGGTCTGGGTGCTGGGCGCGCCATTCGCCGATGCGTGTCGCAAGGGCGTGCTGCTCCGCCTCCAATGCCTGCTGGCGTTGCTGCTGGGCCTTGAGGTCGGCGGCCAGCTGTACTTGCGCCGTGTGCACGGCGTGCAGTTCCTGGTTGGCGTCGGTCTCGCTTTGACGCGACTGCGTGACGGCTTGCTCCAGCTGCTGTTGCCAGTGTTCGGCGCTGGGGTAATCCCCTAGCAAGGCGCGGAGTTTTTCCTGGACGGCGTGTTGCTGGTCGGCCAGCTCGGCGACTTGCAGATTCACAGTTTCAAGTTGCTGCTGACGATGCTGTTGGTGGGTGTGTTGTTTCTCGATGGCCTGTTGGCGCTCCTGCTGCTCGGCCTGCTCGTCGCGTTGATGGCCCAACTGCTCAAGGCGCTGACTGACCTGTTGGTCGAGCTGCATGAAGGTCGCCGCAGGCGCGCTGCGCAAGCCTTCCAGCGTCTCGGCGGGCAACAGATTGGAGAAGGCGCTGAGTTCCGCCTCCAGGCGTTCGCGGTCGCCGGCCAGTTGCCGTTGTTGGTCCACCAGCAATTGCCGGGCTTGCTGGCTGGCGTCCTGGGCCGCTTGCAATTGTTGCTGCAAGCGCCCGGCGTTCTGTTGCAGGTTGAGCAGGGCGCCTTGGCGTTGTTCGTCCTGGCTGATGCTTTGGGTCAATTGGGCCAGTTGCTGGGCCAGCCAAGGGCTGCGCTTAGCGGGGTCCTGATTGAACAGCGAGGCCGACAGTGGGTGGGCATGCAGGCTCGGTGCCAAACCCTGCTGCTGGGTGGCCAACTGTTCCTGCTGTTGCAGGAACTCTTTTTGCTGAGCGATCAGGCCGCCGACTTCACCGCGCAGTTCGGTGAGTTTTTCCTTGAGGCTGTCGACGGCTTTCTGCGCCGCCGCCTCTTCACTTTCATCATGGCGGCCCAGGCTTTGCAGCAGGGCTTCAGGCTGGTGATAGGGGTGTTCGTGGCTGCCGCACACCGGGCAGGGTTGGTCATCCTGCAACTGCTCGCGTAACTCCTCGACGCTGGCACTGCGGGCCAGGCGTTGGCGCTCAAGCAGTTGCTTGGTCACCGCCAGGGTTTGTTCGGCAACGGTGAGTTCGGCCTTGGTTTGCAGGCCGGTCTGGTTCAGTTGTTCGCGTTTTTGCGCGGCCTCGGCGAGCCTTTGCGTGAGCGCAGAGGCCTGTTGATCCAACTGTTGCTGGCTGTCCCACAGGCGGGCCAGGTCTTCGAAGGCGCGCTGTTGCTTGCGATTGTCTTGCAGCAGGCTGGCCAGCAATTGGATTTGTTCGGCCACCGCGTGCGGTTCGGCACCGGCCTCGTGGTAGAGCAAATCCAGGGCTTCGCGCTGTTGGGTGAACTGTTCAATGGCGGCGCTGGCGCGCTGTTCGAGCTGCCCCAGCTCGGCCTGGCCTTGGTTGAGGCGATTGCCGATCAACACCAGTTGTTGCAGGCGGTCACGGTAGGCGTTCCAGGCATCGCTCAGCGGCGCGAGGGCGGCGCTATGCTCAAGTTCGGTGGCCAGGCGCTGCAGGCGCTCGGTGCCTTGGGCCTGGGTGTGTTGCAAGCCGTCGAGCAGGGCCTGGCCTTCGGTGCAGGCGCTTTCGTGCTGGTGTTTTTCCTCGTTGCGCTTGGCCAGTTCGCGGCTCACATGGGCGAGGGTGTTTTGCTCTTCGATGGCCTGGCGCAACAGGGGCGCGGCGTCGGCCTGGTGTTTCAGGGCCTCGGCCAGTGCTGCCTGGGCGGCCACTTGCTGGTGTTGCGCCTGTTCCTGGCGGGAATGCAGGGCGGTTTGTTGCTCGAGGTGCTGGGCAATCTGTGCCGCCAGGGGCGTCAGCAAGGTGCCGAGTTCTGCCTGGCGCAGGAAGTGATGGCGTTGCGGTGCCAACTGCTCCAGCAGGCGCAGATCCTGGCGTTGCTGGCCTTGGCTGGCCCAGGTTGCTTCGTCGCGTTGCAGTTGCTCCACTGCGTGTTGATGGCGCTCCTGCCATTCACGCAGTTCCTTGAGCCAGGTGTGCTGCAACTCCAGCTGCTTGAGCTGGGCTTGTTGGGTTTTGAGTTGCTGCTGGGCGTGGGCCAACTGTTGATCCAGCTCGGCGCGGGCTTCGGGTGCCAGGGGTACCACGCCGGTGGCTTGGTCCTGCAGCTGTTTGTGGGCGTCCTTGGCCTCTTTGGCCTTATCGAACGCACGGCGGCCGAGCTGGGTGTAGAGCGCGGTATCGGTGAGCTTTTCCAGCAGTTCGCTGCGCTCATTGTCATTGGCCTTGAGGAAGGCGCTGAACTCGCTTTGCGCCAGCAGCACTGCACGGGTGAACTGTTCGAAGTTCAGGCCCAGGGCCAATTCGAGCTGGGTCTTGTATTCGGTTTTCTGGCTGGCCAACAGTTGGTCGCTGTCCAGGTCGATCAGGCTTTGCCGGCTGTTCTGCAACTTGCCGCTGGCCTTGTCACGGGCGCGGTTGGCTTCCCAGCGCGCACGGTAGCGACGGCCACTGACACCGACAAAATCCACCTCGGCATAGCCACCACCGGTGCCGCGTCGAATCAGGGTGCGCGGGTCGCCGATGGAAATATCCGTGTCGGCGTCCGGCATCTTGGCCTGGCCGGTGTCACCCAGGCGCGGCACCGCGCCAAACAGCGCCAGGCACAGCGCATCGAGCAGGGTACTTTTACCCGCGCCGGTCGGCCCGGTGATGGCGAACAGACCCGCACTGGCCAGGGGCTCCGCGGTAAAGTCGATTTCGAACGGGCCCGCCAGGGAGGCGAGGTTTTTCAGGCGGATGGCGAGGATCTTCATGGCTGTTCGCCCTCCTGTTGTACTTCCTGGAGCAGCACGGCGAAGTCCTTCAAGGTCTGTTCATCCACCTCACTGCCGTAGCTGTCCTGCCAGGCGCGGCTGAACAGTTCCTGGGGCGTGAGCTGGTCGAGTTCGATCAGTTGCGCATCGTCTACCTCTGCGCTGCCGCGTGTGCCGGCATACTCGGCGGCGATACGCACCAGGCGCACGGCCTTGCCTTGCAGTGCAGTTTCGATCTGTTGGCGCAGGTCCGGTTGCGGCTCGTCGAGGCGCACGCGCACTTCCAGCCAGGGGTGGCGCTGGGTTTCGGCGAGCAGGTCGATGTCGGGCAGCTCACCGAGTTGCTTGAGGATATCGGCCAGGGGCGCGGCATCCAGGCGTTGCAGGTTGACGGAGCGGGGAATCAGGATCGGTTCGCAGCCCACCAGCCTTTCGCCCTGGAACGTCACGTCGAGAATCTGGTGCTTGTAGCCGATTTCGGAGAACGATAGGGGGATTGGCGAGCCGCTGTAGCGAATGCGCTCCTCGCCATTGACCTTTTGCGGTTTGTGCAAATGGCCGAGGGCCACATACGCCACGCTTCGGTCGAACAGTGTGGCAGGCAGCGCCTCGGCATTGCCGATGATCAGGCTGCGTTCGGAGTCTTCGGATACCGATCCACCGGCCATATGCGCATGGCTGATGGCTATCAACGCCTGGCCTTTGTTGCGCTTGGCATTGGCGGCCGCGATCAGCCATTCATGCACTTGGCCGATGCCGCGCAGGTAATCATCGCCCAGCTGTGCGCCGGTGACTTCCGCCGGGCGCAGGAAGGGCAGCGCCAGGCACCAGGCGGCGATCTTGCCTTTGGCATTGGGCAGCGGGATCAGCAGCCGGTCGGCATCCAGTTGCCCGTCATCCAGCCACAGCACCCGGCCCAGGGCGTGGGTGCGCAGGCGGCGCATCAGAGGCGCAGGCAGCTCAATGCGCGAACCGGAGTCATGGTTGCCGGCAATCATCACAATGGTCAGCGTCGGCTGTTGTTCGTGGGCGCTGATGATGAAGTCATACAAGCGCTCCTGGGCCTTGAGCGGCGGGTTGACCGTGTCGAAGATATCGCCGGCGATCAACAGCACATCCGGGCGCTGGGCCTTGAGTTGGCCCAGCAGCCATTCAAGGAAACAGGCGTGTTCGAAGTCGCGTTCCTGGCCGTGGAGGTTTTGGCCCAAGTGCCAGTCGGAGGTATGAAACAGACGCAAGGCGAACTCCGTGGAGAAGATGAAAAGGAGGGGAGTTTACCTGTAAAAGTGCGCGTGGACTCATGGCCGACGCGATCAGCGGAGTGTGGGCCAGCCCTGATGGCTGATTGTAGGAGCGAGCTTGCTCGCGAAAAACGTCAACGATGACGCGTGTTTCCTGGATAAACGCGGCGCCTATGAGTTCTTCGCGAGCAAGCTCGCTCCTACGGGGGCTATGGCGTGTCAGTGGGGTTGGGTTGCAGGCAATCGAGCGCACGGTCGGCGAGGGTGCGGGCCATGTCGATCAGGCGACGCAGATCCACTGTGGGAGCTGGCTTGCCTGCGATGGATGAGTATCAGCCAGCACGTCTGCCGACTGTTACACCGCCATCGCGGGCAAGCCCGCTCCCACAGGGTTTTGTGGTGTTGGTCGAGACCTGGACGCGGAGCGTCCGGGGCGGCATTCCCACGCAGAGCGTGGGAACGAGCAGGCTCGAGGGGTACTTGGGGTAGAGCGGCGGCAAACTGGTGGTGTTGGTGGCCGGGTCTTGTTCGCGTTCGACCACGGGGATCGCCTTGATGGCACGCCACAGGTCATCACCCAACCAGTATTGGCCGCTTTCGCTGTACAGCGCGCCATTCAACCCATCCAGGGCATCGGACAGCGGCACAAACCGCGCGGCCATGTCGGCCAGCGTTTCCGGCTGTTGCCGTGCCCAGGCGTCGAGGGCCTGGCGGGTAGCATGAGGGTCGTTGGCCTGGGTGGCGCGCTTGAGGTCGTCGAGCAGGGTGCGTGGGCTGGGACCGGTTTGCGCGGCGCGTTGTACCGCCGGTTGCCGGCGTGCGCGCCACCACAGGCCAAAGCCCAGCAGGGTGGTGCAGGCCAGTATCAGTGTGCTCAGTTGCCACAGCCACAGGCGGTCATCATCGGGGGCGGTGATGATGGTCGGTGTCGCCGGGGTGTCCACCACCAGGCTGGGGTTCACCGCCACGTGCACGGTGCGCGCCGGCAGGCTGGTGCGTTCCAGATGATCTTCGTGGGTGTTCCACCACACCACTTCCACGGCGGGCAGTTCCAGCTCGCCGGCGCGGGTCGGCACCAGGGCTTCGCGGTCTTCACGGCTGCCGGTCAGGCCGCGGTCGCTGGTACGGTTAGCCATCACTGGTTGGTCGGGGTAGCGGCGCAGGCCGTTGACCTCGGTGCCGGGCAGCGCCGGCAGCTGTGCGCTGGACAGGCCTTCGGCCTCCACGGTAAGGCTGCGGGTCAGGGAGTCGCCGACTTGCACGTGGTCCGGCGTGGGGTTCCAGCCTTCGCTCAAGGTCAGGCTGCGCGCGGGCAGCCAGGGGGCGTCGGCGGGGTAGGCGTCCGGTTTGGGTTTGACCGTCAAGGGCAGGGGCGCAGAGCTGACATGAATCATCTTGCCCGGCTTGGTGCCCTGCAGGGTGTTTTCCTGGGGCGGTCGCGATTCCACCAGGGTAGCGCTGAAGGTCTGCGCCGGAATCACCACGGCGCCACTGTGTTGCGGGTAGAGGGCGTAGCGGGTTTCGATCACGCCATGGCGGATGCTGTTGATGACCTTCTCATAGGTGCGTGATTCGCCCAGTTGTTCGACACGTGCATCCGGTATCTGCAAGGGCGTGAGGCTGCTGTCGTCATACAGCGACACCGAGTGGTACACGCGTACGGTCAACAGGGCCTGGGCCTGCACGTACACGCTGGTCTGGTCGAGGCTGGCTTCGATGAACACCGGGGCCAGTTCGGCGCTGGTGTTCTGGCTGGCGCTTTCCACCACTTGCAGGGTGATCGGCTGGGTCTTGAGCGCGCCCACCTGCAGCGGCGGGATCACCACGTTGCCGTTCACCCTGGGCAGCAGGGTGATGATCCAGCGGGTGGTGGCGTGGTTGTCGCCGTCCAGCGTGGTGAGTTGGTTGATCTGGCGGGTGCCGCTGACTTCGAACTGCGCGTCCAGGGGCGACAGGTCCGGTTTGCCAAACTGGGTCACATCACTGGATTGCACCGTCAGCTCCACCGTTTCCCCGGAGTTGAGGCGGCTGCGGTCTACGCTGGCGACCAGGTCCGCCGCCTGGGCGTGGCCTGCCGACAACGCGAGCAGGAGCAAAAGGGTGGTGCGGCGGCTCATCGAGTGGTGTCCTGATGTTGTTGCTGTTCGTACCAGAATTTGCGGCGCAACAGCTCGCCGGGGTTGTCCGGGATCTCCTGCAACCATTGCTCCAGTGCTTGGCGGCGCTCGCCTTCCAGGCGTGTGTCGGCGGGGCGCAGTGGCGGCGTGGTGGTCTGCTCGTCGCCCAGTTCGCTGCCAGGCACTTCATTACCGCCTGGCTGAGGCGCGGCGCCTGTCTGAGTCTCAGCGGTACCGGCTTCGCCCTGGCCGTGGGACGATTGCTCGCCGCCCTGGGCCGTTTGTGCGCTGGTGCCCGGTTGCGCAGTTTGGCCGGGTTGGGCGGTTTCGTCATCTGCGTTTTTTGCGGGCGGGTCCGGCTCGGGCTGCGCTTGCTCCTGCATCAGCGCTTCAACCAGGGCTTTGTTTTTCAGCGCGGGCTGCAAATCGGGCTGGGCTTCCAGGGCTTGTTCATACGCATCAAGGGCCGCTTCAAGTTCACCGGCCTTGGCCAGGGCATTGCCGCGGTTATAGTGGGAATAGGCGTCGCTGCCTTGGGCAAACCGCTTGATGGCCTCGGCGTAATTGCCGGCTTCATACAACGCAACGCCTTGCCATTGCGGGTCCTGGAAGTGTTCGGCGGCTTCGGCCGGGCGTTTGTGCTTGAGCAGGTACTGGCCTTGTTGGTCGGGGCGAAGCCACAGGTCCTGCAGCCCAAAGGCGTAGCTGGGTTGCGGCGCGCCCATCAGCAGCAAGGGCAGGCAGAACAGCCAGCCGCGACGCCCGGCGCACGCGGCCAGCAGCAACAACGGCAAAAGCAGCCAGTAACCCTGATCGGCCCAGCTGTCCAGGCGCAGCCGTTGGCCGTCGTCGCGCAGGGCTTGGGCGCTGTCGAGCATGCCGAGTTGGCGCAGGTCCTTGTCATCCAGGCGCGCCGCACGGTAGCGGCCGCCCATTTCGCTGGCGAACGCCTTGAGGGTCGGGCTGTCGAGGCGCGGCACCAGGATCGCGCCCTGGTCGTCCTTGAGGAATTCGCCGCTCTCCTGAGTCACCGGCGTACCTTCGCGGCTGCCGATGCCGAGGATCGACAACGTTGGAGCCTGGGCACTTTGCAGTTGCAGGCGGATGCCCTGGCGCTCTTGTTTGGACAATGAGGAACCGATCAGCAGCAGGCGCCCCTGGCCGAGACCGCCTTGCTTGAGCAGGCCCAGGGCTTTTTCCACAGCCAGATCGGCACGATGGCCGGGCTCGGGCATGATCGACGGGCGCAGGGCTTCCAACAGGTTGCGGCTGGTGGCCAGGTCATCGGACAGCGGCACCAGGGTATGGGCGCTGCCGGCATACACGATGATGGCTGTTTGCGCATCGGTGCGCGCTTGCAGTAAGTCATACAGCTTGCGCCGTGCCTGTTCCAGGCGGTTGGGCGGGCTGTCGGTGGCGAGCATTTCCGGGGTCAGTTCCAGCAGCACCACCAAGGGGTCGGAAGGTTTCTGGCTGGCCTGTTCAACCCGTTGCCAACTGGGGCCCAATAACGCGAGCACGGCCAACAGCCAGGCGATGCCGAGCACCACCCACGGCGATTTACTCTCGCGGCCATTGCCACCGCTGAGCAACTCGGCATGGAACGCCGGCGGCAGGATCATCTGCCAACGCCCGGCGCGCTTTTGCCGATGCCAGAGCTGCCACAGCAACCAGCCGAGCAGGGGCAGCAACAACAGCCACCAGGGGTGCAACCAGTGCGGCCACAGCGCGATCATCGACGCCTCCGCAAACGCAGGCGCTGCAGACGCTGGCGCCATTCAGGGTGTTGCTGCAAAAAGATGCCCCTGCTCGATAGCCTATTGAAGGCTCGTTGCAAAGCGTTGTTCGGCCAGCGTTCCTGGATCACCAGCAACAGGCTCAACACCAACGCCAAGGCCAATGGGCCGCTGTACAGCGCCTGGGCCGGGCGGGCCTGGGTGGGTTGTTGTTCCACGGGCTCGAGGGTGTCGAGAGTGTCCTTGATCTTCAGCAGTTCCTCGCCGTCTCGGGCGCGGAAATACTGGCCACCGGTGGTCTCGGCCAGTGCCTTGAGCGCCGGTTCGTCGAGGTCCAGGCTCGGGTTTACGCCTAGGATGCCCAGGGAGCCGGTTTGCTCGGGGTCGGCGCCGATGCCGATGGGGTAGATTTTCACGCCTTCCTCGGCCGCCAGGCGCGCGGCGGTCAACGGGTCGATCTGCCCGGCGTTGTTGGCGCCGTCGGTGACCAGGATCAGCACACGGCTTTGCGCCGGGCGCTGGCGCAGGCGTTTTATGGCCAGGCCGATGGCGTCGCCGATGGCGGTGTTCTTGCCAGCAATACCGATGCGCGCTTCATCCAGCCAGGTGCGCACGGTGCGGCGGTCAAAGGTCAGGGGCGCTTGCAGGTAGGCTTGGCTGCCGAACAGGATCAGGCCCACGCGGTCACCTTCACGCTCCTCCAGAAAGTCTCCCAGCAGGTGCTTGACCAGGGCCAGGCGGCTGACGTCCTCGTCCTGCCAATGCATGTCGGGAAAATCCATGGAGCCGGAGACATCCACCGCCACCAGCAAATCCCGACCGCTGGCAGCAATCGGCAAGGGTTCGCCCAGCCATTGCGGGCGGGCGGCGGCGGTCAACAGCAGCAACCACAGCACCACGAATGCGGCTTGCTGGCGCCAGCCGGGCAGGTTGACGCGGGCACGGCGGCGGGCCAGGCCTTCGAGGTCGCTGAGGTAGCTGACTTTCAGCGCCGGTTCGCCGCTGTCGGCCACGGGCAGCACCAAGCGCATGACCCAGGGCAGTGGCAACAGGGCGAAGATCCACGGCCAGGCGAACTCAAACATGTTTGCGAATCCAGGTGTCGACGGCTTGGGTGAGGCCGGCGATGGCTTTGTCGTCGAGCTTGCATTCGGGTTTGTAGGCGCCTTCCACCAACACCATCCAGCGCGTCAGGCCGGCGGCGGGGCAGCGGTTGTCCAGGAAGGCCAGCCATTTGCGCCCGTTGAGGGTATGGCTCTGGCTATAAGGGTAGTCGTTACGGCACAGGCGCTTGAGCAGGCCGTTGAGTTGCTGCAGCCAGGCGCCCGCAGGCGCACCGTCGTAGGGCTTGGGCATCAAAGCCAGCTCGGCCAGGGCGGCGATACGCAACGGGTCCAGTGGTTGTTCGGCGCGGGCCACAGGGCGGCGGGCCGGCAGGAAACGGCGCAGCCACCACAAGCCCCAACCGAGCAGTGGGATCACCAGCAGCAACAGCCACCAGCCCGGCGCAGGTGGCCAAAAGCCAATGGCGGGCGGGGCGATCAGCGGTTGCAGTTGGTCCAGGCTGCTCATGGTTTTTTAACCGGGCGTTGCGGGTTGAGATATTCGCGCAGTTGCTCGACCATTTCACTCTGGGTGCTCAAGGGCATCAACAACAGCCGCAGCTTCTGCGCGAGCAGTTCCCAGCGGGCGATACGCGCTTCGGCCTGAGCCTTGTAGGCCTGGCGCAGGTCGATGTTCAGTGTGTCCAGTTCCAGTTGCGCACCTCTTTGTGCGAAACGCAGCAGCCCGGCGGCGGGCAGGGCGTGGTCCAGCGGGTCGGAGATCGGTAATAACAGCAGGTCGCAATGGCGCGCCAACAGACTCAGCTGTTGCTCGGCGCCTTCGGTGAGGGCGCGCTCATCACAGATCACCACCACCAGGCTGCCGGGGCGCAGCACCTCGCGGCCACGGCGCAAGGCCATGCCCAGGGCATCCGCTTCCGGTTGACGCTCGGTGTTCAGGCTCTGGTTGACCCGCACCAGCCGGTTGAGCAGTTGCAACAGGCTCTGCTTGCTGCGCCGTGGCTTGATCTCGTAGTGCTCGCTGTCGCCGAACACCAGCCCGCCCACCCGGTCGTTATGGCCCAGGGCGGCCCAACCGATCAGGCTGGCGGCCTGGGCGGCAAGCACCGACTTGAACATTTGCCCCGAGCCGAAAAACAGCCGGCAACTTTGCTCGACCATGATGAAAATCGGTCGCTCGCGCTCTTCGTGGAACAGCTTGGTGTGCGGCTCCTGGGTACGCGCCGTCACGCGCCAGTCGATGGTGCGCACATCGTCGCCGGCCTGGTACACGCGCACCTGGTCGAAATCGACGCCACGCCCGCGCAGCTTGGAGTGATGCAGGCCCACCAGCGGGCTACGCTGGCCAGGCGTGGAGAACAACTGCACCTCACGCACGCGGTGGCGCATCTCAATCAATTCACTGAGGGTTACGCGGATGCCATCGCTTGCGTTCATCGACTTCAAGCGACGGCAACGACGTCGAGAATGCGTTGCACCACGCGGTCCTGGTCGACACCGGCGGCCTCGGCCTCGAACGACAGGATGATGCGGTGACGCAGCACGTCGAACAAGACCGCCTGGATATCTTCCGGGCTGACAAAATCGCGACCGGCCAGCCAGGCATGGGCCCGGGCACAACGGTCCAGGGCGATGGAACCACGCGGGCTGGCGCCATAGGCGATCCACTCGGCCATTTCCGGATCGAACTTCGCAGGGGTGCGCGTGGCCATCACCAGTTGCACCAGGTATTCCTCCACGGCATCGGCCATGTACAAGCCGAGGATTTCCTTGCGGGCGGCAAAGATCGCCTGTTGGCTGACGCGCCGCTCGGGCTTGGTTTCGCCATTCAATGCTTCGCCACGAGCTTGCTGCAGGATGCGGCGCTCGACGGCGGCGTCCGGGAAGCCGATCTTGACGTGCATCAGGAACCGGTCGAGCTGCGCTTCGGGCAGCGGGTAGGTGCCTTCCTGCTCGATGGGGTTTTGCGTGGCCATCACCAGGAACAGCGGCGACAACTCGTAAGTGCTGCGGCCCACGCTGACCTGGCGCTCGGCCATGGCTTCGAGCAAGGCCGACTGCACCTTGGCCGGGGCACGGTTGATTTCGTCTGCGAGCACCAGGTTATGGAAGATCGGCCCCTGCTGGAATACGAAGCTGCCGGTTTCCGGACGATAGATCTCGGTGCCGGTGATATCGGCGGGCAACAGGTCGGGGGTGAACTGGATACGATGGAACTGCGCTTCGATCCCTTCGGCCAACTCCTTGATCGCCTTGGTCTTGGCCAGCCCCGGTGCGCCTTCGACCAGCATATGGCCGTCAGCGAGCAGGGCGATCAGCAGGCGATCGATGAGTTTTTCCTGGCCGAGAATCTGCGTAGAAAGAAAGGTTCGCAGCGCAAGCAGCGCTTCACGATGTTCCATCGATGACGGTTCCTGGAAAGATGAGCCTGGGTGTCGTGACAGAACACCGGGCCTGGGGCGTTTACTTTAATGCATCGCGGGGTGCGGCGACTAACGGCTTGATGGGTATTTTTGGCGAAACTTACAGGATTGCGGTGTGAGAGGCATAACAGCTGGGTAGGTAGAGCACGGTCACTGTGGGAGCTGGCTTGCCTGCGATCCAGTCAACTCGGTGATTCAGGCACACCGAGTCGATACCTTCGCAGGCAAGCCAGCTCCCACAGTTGATCGCGCCCGGCCACACACTCCACGATGCGAAGCGAGCCGCTCTTGCTCTTGA
>NZ_BCBO01000117.1:0-41393 GCF_001320835.1 Pseudomonas sp. NBRC 111138
CAGAGCGGAACCCTAGGTGGCCGTTACCTAAATAACGGATATGTACCCGGTTCAACTGTGTTGACTGTTAGGCCGTCTTCGCAGGCAAGCCAGCTCCCACATTTGGATCGCCGTGCCTCAGCCAGATCAGCGTCGGCTGTTAGGCCGTGACGGGAGCAAGCTCCCTCGCCACAGATTTAGCGTCGTGCCGAAGGTTCAAGTGACCGGTTTCAAGTCCGAATGAACGTGCCGGTGCCTGTGAGGATGTTCTGCAGGGTTTCCTGCACTTCGGCCATGTCTGACGCGGCGGTGCTGTGGGTGATCTCCAGCTGGTCCTTGCCGCCCAGGGCATCGGCATCGCCGGCCGCCAGTTCGATCAATAAGGTGGTCTCGCCCAACGTCACTTTCAGCCCATCCAGGGTCGAAGGTTCGTAGTCCCAGGTCAGCTCCACTTCGTCTTCATCCGGGTAACGGGTGAGCATGAACATTTCGCCGTTCTTGCCGTGACAGCAAAGCATGGCCATGTTGTCTTCTTCGTCGTCGCACGGGGTGGCCATCAGGGCGTCGGTTTTCAGCTGCAGCATGGGGCAATCCTGTGTAGGGGAGGGCAATTGTGCCACTGCGGCGAATTTTGTGCTTCATCCTGTGTCGGAAGTCAGGCATGACCTCACGGGCCGGATCGGTCATTTCTGGTACTGATGGTGTGCAAAGTAGCAAGATTTTCTACCGAAAATCCGGGGTTGCCCAAGTTGCAACCGACACCCTGCTTACCGATGACCGAATATGTCGCAGCGTCGCAAGCAGCGTTCTTCCTACACTCGTTAAGCTGCGCAACGGATGTGCCCTGTGCCAGGCGCCTGACCTGCCCGTCGTATCGTCATCTGGCCAACGGCATGCCGTATGGAAGTTGTATGTGACCTGACTGTCCTGTCCAGCTTCACCCACCTGTCACCCTGATTCGTTTATGGTGCTTGTCAGCACACCAGCGAACAGAGCTGACGGTCTCCCCGCAAGGGGATAACACGCGACGCTTTCATCAATAACAAGCCCAAGCGGAGTACCACAGATGGCGTTCTTCACCGCAGCCAGCAAGGCCGACTTCCAGCATCAACTGCAAGCGGCACTGGCGCAGCACCTCAGTGAACAGGCACTGCCACAAGTGGCGCTGTTCGCTGAACAATTCTTCGGCATCATTTCCCTGGACGAACTGACCCAGCGTCGCCTTTCCGACCTGGCCGGTTGCACCCTGTCTGCCTGGCGCCTGCTTGAGCGCTTTGATCACACCCAACCGCAAGTGCGGGTCTACAACCCCGATTACGAACGTCATGGCTGGCAATCGACCCACACCGCGGTCGAAGTGCTGCACCATGACCTGCCGTTTCTGGTCGACTCGGTACGCACCGAGCTGAATCGCCGGGGCTACAGCATCCATACCCTGCAAACCACCGTGCTCAGCGTGCGTCGTGGCAGCAAGGGCGAGCTGCTGGAAATCCTGCCCAAGGGCACCCAGGGCGAAGGCATCCTGCAAGAATCGCTGATGTACCTGGAGATCGACCGCTGCGCCAACGCCGCCGAACTGAACGTGCTGAGCAAAGAGCTTGAGCAGGTGCTGGGTGAAGTACGCGTGGCTGTGGCCGATTTCGAACCGATGAAAGCCAAGGTCCAGGACCTGCTGGCCGGTATCGACGCCAGCGCGTTCGCCATCGACGGCGAAGAAAAAGCCGAAATCAAGAACTTCCTCGAATGGCTGGTGGGCAACCATTTCACCTTCCTGGGCTACGAAGAGTTCGTGGTACGTGACGAGGCGGACGGCGGTCATATCGAATATGACGCCAGCTCCTTCCTCGGTCTGACCAAGCTGCTGCGCGCCGGCCTTACCGCCGAAGACCTGCGCATCGAAGACTACGCCGTGGCCTACCTGCGCGAGCCGACCGTACTGTCGTTCGCCAAGGCCGCCCACCCAAGCCGCGTGCACCGTCCGGCTTACCCGGACTACGTGTCGATCCGCGAGATCAGCGCCGACGGCAAGGTCATCAAGGAACACCGTTTCATGGGCCTGTACACCTCCTCGGTGTACGGCGAAAGCGTGCGGGTGATCCCTTACATCCGTCGCAAGGTCGCGGAAATCGAACGTCGTTCGGGTTTCCAGGCCAAGGCGCACCTGGGTAAAGAGCTTGCCCAGGTGGTGGAAGTACTGCCCCGTGACGACCTGTTCCAGACTCCGGTTGACGAGCTGTTCAGCACCGTGATGTCGATTGTGCAGATCCAGGAACGCAACAAGATCCGCGTGTTCCTGCGCAAAGACCCCTATGGTCGTTTCTGCTACTGCCTGGCGTACGTGCCACGCGACATCTACTCCACCGAAGTACGCCAGAAGATCCAGCAAGTGCTGATGGACCGTCTGAAGGCCTCGGACTGCGAGTTCTGGACCTTCTTCTCCGAGTCCGTGCTTGCCCGTGTACAACTGATTCTGCGGGTTGACCCGAAGAACCGCCTGGACATCGACCCGCTGCAACTGGAAAAAGAAGTGGTGCAGGCCTGCCGCAGCTGGCAGGACGACTACGCCAGCCTGGTAGTGGAAAGCTTCGGCGAAGCCCAGGGCACCAACGTGCTGGCGGATTTCCCCAAAGGCTTCCCGGCTGGCTACCGCGAGCGTTTCGCCGCGCATTCGGCTGTGGTCGACATGCAACACCTCAACAGCCTGACCGAAGCCAACCCGCTGGTAATGAGCTTCTATCAGCCGCTGGGCCAGGTCTCCGGCCAGCGCGAGCTGCATTGCAAGCTCTACCACGCTGATACACCGCTGGCGCTGTCCGACGTGCTGCCGATTCTGGAAAACCTCGGCCTGCGTGTGCTGGGCGAGTTCCCGTATCGCCTGCGCCATGCCAATGGCCGCGAGTTCTGGATCCATGACTTTGCGTTCATCGCCGCCGAAGGCGTGAACCTGGATATCCAGCAGCTCAACGACACCCTTCAGGATGCGTTCGTGCACATCGTGCATGGCGATGCCGAGAACGATGCGTTCAACCGCCTGGTCCTCACCGCCGGCCTGCCATGGCGCGACGTGGCGCTGCTGCGTGCCTATGCCCGTTACCTGAAGCAGATTCGCCTGGGCTTCGACCTGGGTTACATCGCCAGCACCCTGAACAACCACACCGACATCGCCCGCGAGTTGACCCGGTTGTTCAAGACCCGCTTCTACCTGGCGCGCAAGCTCACTGCCGACGACCTGGAAGACAAGCAGCAACGCCTGGAGCAAGCGATCCTCAGCGCCCTGGACGACGTTCAGGTGCTCAACGAAGACCGCATCCTGCGTCGCTACCTGGACCTGATCAAGGCCACCCTGCGTACCAACTTCTACCAGACCGATGCCAACGGCCAGAACAAGTCGTACTTCAGCTTCAAGTTCGACCCGCGTGCTATCCCCGAGCTGCCCAAGCCAGTGCCGAAGTTTGAAATCTTCGTGTACTCGCCACGGGTCGAAGGCGTGCACCTGCGCTTTGGCAACGTGGCCCGTGGCGGCCTGCGCTGGTCGGACCGTGAAGAAGACTTCCGCACCGAAGTGCTTGGCCTGGTAAAAGCCCAGCAAGTGAAGAACTCGGTGATCGTGCCGGTGGGCGCCAAGGGCGGCTTCCTGCCGCGTCGCCTGCCATTGGGCGGCAGCCGGGACGAGATCGCGGCCGAAGGCATCGCCTGCTACCGCATCTTCATTTCCGGCCTGTTGGACATCACCGACAACCTGAAAGACGGCGCGCTGGTGCCGCCGGCCAACGTCGTGCGTCATGACGACGATGACCCGTACCTGGTGGTGGCGGCGGACAAGGGCACTGCGACCTTCTCCGACATCGCCAATGGCATTGCCATCGACTACGGCTTCTGGCTGGGCGATGCGTTCGCTTCCGGTGGTTCGGCCGGTTACGACCACAAGAAAATGGGCATCACCGCCAAGGGCGCATGGGTCGGTGTACAGCGTCACTTCCGTGAGCGCGGCATCAACGTGCAGGAAGACAGCATCACTGTGGTAGGTGTCGGCGATATGGCCGGTGACGTGTTCGGTAACGGCTTGTTGATGTCGGACAAACTGCAACTGGTCGCAGCGTTCAACCACCTGCATATCTTCGTTGACCCGAACCCGAACCCGGCCACCAGCTTCGTCGAGCGCAAGCGTTTGTTCGAACTGCCGCGTTCGGCCTGGACCGACTACGACACCAGCATCATGTCTGAAGGTGGCGGTATCTTCTCGCGCAGCGCGAAAAGCATTGCCATCTCGCCACAGATGAAAGAACGCTTCGACATCCAGGCCGACAAGCTGACCCCGACCGAACTGCTCAACGCCTTGCTCAAGGCGCCGGTGGACCTGTTGTGGAACGGCGGTATCGGTACCTACGTCAAGGCCAGCACCGAGAGCCATGCCGATGTGGGCGACAAGGCCAACGACGCACTGCGCGTCAACGGCAACGAGCTGCGCTGCAAGGTAGTGGGCGAGGGCGGTAACCTCGGCATGACCCAGCTGGGCCGGGTGGAGTTCGGCCTCAATGGCGGCGGTTCCAACACCGACTTCATCGACAACGCCGGTGGCGTGGATTGCTCCGACCACGAAGTGAACATCAAGATCCTGCTCAACGAAGTGGTGCAGGCCGGTGACATGACCGACAAGCAGCGCAACCAACTGCTGGCGAGCATGACCGACGAAGTCGGCAACCTGGTGTTGGGCAACAACTACAAGCAGACCCAGGCCCTGTCCCTGGCCGCGCGCAAGGCTTACGAGCGTGCTGCCGAGTACAAGCGCCTGATGAGCGACCTGGAAGGCCGTGGCAAGCTGGACCGCGCCATCGAGTACCTGCCGACCGAGGAGCAGCTCACCGAGCGCGCCTCCAGCGGCAAGGGCCTGACCCGTCCGGAACTGTCGGTGCTGATCTCGTACAGCAAGATCGACCTCAAGGAAGCACTGCTCAAGTCGCTGGTACCGGATGACGAGTACCTGACCCGTGACATGGAGACCGCGTTCCCACCGAGCCTGGTGGCCAAGTTCGGCGAAGCCATGCGTCGCCATCGTCTGAAGCGCGAGATCGTCAGCACCCAGATCGCCAACGATCTGGTCAACCACATGGGCATCACCTTCGTGCAGCGACTCAAAGAGTCGACCGGCATGAGCCCGGCGAACGTGGCGGGCGCTTATGTGATCGTGCGGGACATCTTCCATCTCCCGCACTGGTTCCGTCAGATTGAAGCCCTGGACCACCAGGTTTCCGCTGACGTGCAACTGGAGCTGATGGACGAGTTGATGCGCCTGGGCCGTCGCGCTACGCGCTGGTTCCTGCGCAGCCGTCGCAACGAGCAAGACGCCGGGCGCGACACCGCGCACTTCGGTCCGCACCTGGCGGCGCTGGGCCTCAAGCTCGACGAACTGCTGGAAGGCCCGACCCGCGAAGGCTGGCAGAACCGCTACCAGGCCTACACCCAGGCCGGCGTACCGGAGTTGTTGGCGCGCATGGTTGCGGGTACTACCCACCTGTACACCTTGCTGCCGATCATCGAAGCCGCCGACGTGACCGGGCATGACGCCGCCGAAGTGGCCAAGGCCTACTTCGCCGTCGGCAGCGCCCTGGACTTGCCGTGGTACCTGCAGCAGATCAGCGATCTGCCAGTGGCCAACAACTGGCAGGCCCAGGCCCGCGAAGCCTTCCGCGATGACGTGGACTGGCAGCAACGGGCGATCACCATCTCGGTCCTGCAAATGGCCGATGCGCCACAAGACATGGAAGCCCGCGTGGCCCTGTGGCTTGAGCAGCATCAGGACATGGCGGATCGCTGGCGCGCCATGATGGTGGAAATTCGTGCCGCAGTGGGCACGGACTACGCCATGTACGCGGTGGCCAACCGTGAGTTGCTGGACCTGGCGCTGAGTGGCCAGTCGGTGTTGCAACCGGCTTGATGCCTCGCTAAACAAAAAGCCCCCGCATCGTGAGATGCGGGGGCTTTTTGTTTGATCTGGAATGCGATCAATGTGGGAGCTGGCTTGCCACCTTACTGTAGGAGCGAGCTTGCTCGCGAAAAACGTCAACGATAACGCGTGCTTGCTGAATGAATGCGGCGCCTGTGAGTTTTTCGCGAGCAAGCTCGCTCCTACAATGGCATTAAGGCAAGCCAGCTCCCACAGGTTGATCTTCATTCACTGGGGATCAGTGGTGTTTGAGTAGTCGGGTTTCCAGGTGATCCAGGTGCTGGGTCATCAGGGCGACAGCCGTGTGGGCGTCGCGCTGTTCCACGGCATCCACAATCGCCACATGCTCCTGCCATGCGCAATAGGTGCAGGCCTTTGTTTCAAATTGCGCAATGATCAACGACGTCAACGGCACCAGGCTGTTGAGAAACTGTGCCAACGGCGCATTGCCTGCCATGTGCGCCAGTTGCAGATGAAACTCTCCCGAAAACCGGATCGCCGGCCCCCGCTGGTCACGCTCAATGGCGGTGCGCTCCTGTGCAATCAGCTCGCGCAGTTGGCGAATTTGCATCGCTGTGGCCTGGGCGCAGGCCAATTGCACCACGGTCATTTCGGTGAGGCGCCGTGCTTCCAGAATCTGCCGTGTGTGCTGGGCATCCGGCGCGGCGACCTGGGCGCGCTGGTTGGGGCGCAAGATGACCACTTGCTGATGGGACAGCTTGGCGAGCACCCGGCGAATCACGCTGCGGCTCACGCCAAAGAGTTCGCCCAGGCCTTCTTCGGTGAAGCGGCTGGCGGGCGCAATGCGTTGCTCAAGAATGGCGTCGAACAAGCGTGGGTAGATATCGTCCACCGAGGGCTTTTTTTCGGGCGTCCAGCGTAGGGAGGTGAGGGTGGAATCGCGTTGCAGGGCGTGAGCGTTCATGGCCGGTCTCCGAAAATCAACTGCCCAGATGGTCGTCCGGGATATTCAAGCGAATGCCCATGCGCAGGCCTTCCTGCAGGATGTGCCGACGCATTTCGGCACTGGCCAGGGCGCTGTTCTTGTTGCGGATGGCGCGTACCACGGCTTCGTTCTCTTGCAAGCGTTCGGCCAGGTGCTCCGGGGAATTACGCAACACCTGGGCGCTTTGTTTGAGCGCGGTGCTGGTTTGCTGCACCACGTTTTGGAAGATCGGGTTGGAGGTCAGGGCGAAGAGTTCTTCATGGAAGTCGATATAGGCGTTCATGCCGGCTTCGGCATCGCCGGCATCCAGGGCTTCGCGCATGTCCATCAGGGTCAGGCGCAGTTGGCCGATTTCCTTGCTGCTGATCGACTGGGCCACCAGGCCGACGATGAAAGGTTCGAGGGTGTAGCGCAGTTGCAGGATGTCCTCGAGGCTGGCATCGGCCACGGCGTCGCTCGATTGCGGCTCGCTGACGCTGGTTTCCAGCACGACCACGCCTTTGCCCGGCATGGAGCGCACCAGGCCGAGGGTCTCCAGCACGATCACCGCTTCACGCAGGCTCGGGCGGCTGATGCCCAGCTGTTCGGCCAGTTCGCGTTGACCGGGCAGCATTTCACCGCGGCGCCACTGGCCTCGCGCCAAGGCGGCGCGCAGTTTTTCTACCACTGAATTGACGACGGTTGAGGTGCTGATCACGTCGTGCGCTCCTTGATAATGAATAATCCCGCCATCTGTAGGAGCGAGCTTGCTCGCGAAGATCGTCAACGATAGCGCGGGCAGCCTGGATGCTCGCGGTGTCTTGAAGTTTTTCGCGAGCAAGCTCGCTCCTACAGGGGGCAACGGTAACGTTGTTAGAACTCCTGATGTGCCGGTAATACCGGCTTCTTGGCCTGAAAGGCATAACCTTGCTGGCCGTCGAGCACTTTGTTGGCGCGCTGGATATCAATGTCTTTTTCCCAACGGGCAATCGCCACCGTGGCGACGCAGTTGCCGATCAGGTTGGTCAGCGCACGGCCGATGCCCATGAACCAGTCCACCGCCAGCACCAACACCAGGCCGACCACCGGAATCGCCGGGATTGCCGTGAGCGTTGCCGCCAGGATCACCAGCGCCGAGCCTGGAATGCCATGGGCGCCCTTGGAGGTGATCAACGATACCAGGAGGATGGTCAGCAAGTCGGTCATCGACAGCGGCGTGCCGGTGGCGTTGGCGATAAAGACGATGGCCAGGGTCAGGTAGATCGAGAAACCGTCGAGGTTGAACGAGTATCCGGTGGGGATTACCAAACCCACGGTGGAGCTGCCAATTCCCAAATGTTCCAGCTTGCGCATGATCTGCGGCAGTACAGCGTCGGACGAAGCGGTGCCCATCACGATCAGCAGTTCTTCGCGCAGGTACTTGAGCAGCGGCAACATGCGCAGGCCCGACAGGCGCATCACCAGCCCGAGGATCACCGCCACGAAGGCAAAGCAGGTCAGGTAGAAAAGCCCCACCAGGCTGCCCAGGTGTTGCAGTGAGTCCAGGCCATAGGTGCTGGTGGTGAAGGCGATGGCACCGAATACGCCAATCGGCGCCAGGCGCACGATCATGCCCATGATGCGGAAGATCACATGGCTCAATTCGTTGATCAGTCGCGAAATCCCGCTGGCCGCTTCGCCCACCAGGTTCAGCGCGCTGCCGAACAGCACCGAAAACAACAGCACTTGCAGCACGTTATTATCGGCAAAGGCGCCAACTACCGAGTTGGGGATCAACTCCATCAGAAACTGGCTGGTGCCGCGGATGTGCTGGCCCTTGTCGGCCAGTTCATTCAAACCGGCGGAAGAGATTTGCTCCAGGTGAATATTGGCGCCGCTGCCGATGCCGGTGCTGAAGGCCATGATCAGGCCGAGCACCAGGGCGACGGTGGTCAGCATCTCAAAATAGATCACCGACTTGAGGCCGATGCGTCCGACCTTCTTCAAGTCGCCCGCGCCGGAAATACCGCTGACCACCACGCAGAACACGATCAGGCCGATCAGCATTTTGATCAGCTTGATAAAGCCGTCACCCAGGGGTTTGAGTTGCGAGGAGAATTCGGGAAGGGCCAGGCCGCAGGCGATGCCGAGCATCAGGCCAATCACGACTTGCAGGAAAATCGAACGCGAGCACCATCTGAGCATGGGAGGGATCTCTATTCGGTGCCCTGGTGGTTCCAGGGCTTAATTGTTGTGGTCTTACCGGTAAGTCCAGTGCGGGGCCAGTCTACGCTCGGTTTTTTTCAAATCACAAGTAAATATTTGGCGGTTGGCAGGTCCCGGTCTGACCAGTTGGTTGGTAAGTACGATGCTTGAGCGGTTGGCGGAGATTAATTTTTTTTGCGTATCATCGTCCTCGGCATACGAGGTGATGGATGGACCAATCAGGGCTGACAACCGACGAAGCAGGGCGCATGTACTGCGCCTGGCGCACTGCAGCGCCTGCTTACCTGCATTACCACGACCACGAATGGGGCGTGCCGGTGGCGGATGACATCGCGTTGTACGAGAAGATCTGCCTGGAGGGCTTTCAGGCGGGGATGGCGTGGATCACCATCCTGCGCAAGCGCGAAAACTTTCGACAGGCGTTCGAGGGTTTTGATTTTCGCCGGGTGGCGCACTACGGCGAGGCGGACATCGAGCGGTTGATGAGCGACCCGGGCATCGTGCGCAATCGCGCGAAGATCGTCTCGGCCATCAACAACGCGCGCCGGGCCTGTGAACTGGTGGAGGAAACCGGCTCGCTGGCGCGCTGGCTGTGGGCGTTCGAACCCGACGCGCAAGAGCGGCCGGCAGTGGTGGACATGGCTTACTGGACGGCCAATCCGACCTCAGCGGCTTCGGTGCGCTTGTCCAAAGCCCTGAAGAAACGCGGCTGGACCTTTGTCGGCCCGACCACGATGTATGCGTTGATGCAGGCGATGGGAATGGTCAATGATCATCTGGAGGGTTGTGAGTGCCGCCCGCGCATTGAACACCAGCGCAACCTGTTCAAACGTCCCTGACCAGATACGGTTAAAACTGTGGGAGCTGGCTTGCCTGCGATAACGGTGGGCCAGTAAAAGATGAGCTGGCTGGTCCACCGCTATTGCAGGCAAGCCAGCTCCCACATGGGTATTGTGGTGTTGCTGATTACTTGGGAAGTGGGGTAAGTACCTCAGCCTTGTCATCCAGCACCATCACCACCAGCAGCTTGGCCGGTTGGGTCTGGCTGGCATTGCTTGACTCAAAATGCCGCGAGCCGGCCGGTTCGTAGAACGATTGCCCGGCTTTGTAGGTGATCGCCTTTTCATCATTGACCCGCGAGGTGATCTCGCCTTCGAGCACATAAGCCACGGCGGTGCCGGTGTGGCTGTGGGGCACGGTGGCCTGGCCGGGGGCGTAGTCCACGGTGAGCATGATGGTTTTCTTGCCCGGCACGTTGGTCAAGGCGTGTTCTTGCAGCACCTTGAGCTTTTCCTTGTTGTAGACCGGGTCGTGGGCAAATGCACTGAGGGAGGCGAGCATCAGTGTGGCAGCGAACAAGCGTTTCATGATGAGGGTTCCATCGGGTGAAAGACCGCTTCACCCTACGCCGCCGGGGGCTTGCCACCAATGACCAATGCGCCGGAAAACCGCCTAGCCAATCTGCAGGAGGATATCCCGCACCTTGTCCAGCGCCGGGTCGATATCCAGAGTCTCGATGGCACCGAACCCCAGAATCAGCCCCGAGCGCACCGGGCGGTCGTGAAAAAACACGTCCAAGGGATATAAACCCACCTCGACCTGACGCGCCCGTTCCATCAGCAATGGAATATTCACCGGCACCTTGCACAGGGCCGCCAGGTGAAAGCCCGCCACCGTCGGTACTGCCTCGAACCACGGCGACAGATCGCCCGCCAGACGCTGCAGGATGCGTTCGCGACGCCCCGCGTAGACGCCGTGACAGCGGCGAATATGTTTGAGCAGGTAGCCTTCGCTGATGAACTTGGCCAGTGCCCACTGCGGCAAGGTAGCGCTGTGCTGGTCGGTCAATTGCTTGGCCTTGAGCACCGCACCATAAATGGCCGGCGGCAGCACCGCATAGCCCAGGCGTAACTCCGGCGACAGGGTTTTGGAAAAGGTGCCGACGTAGGTGACCACGCCTCGGGTATCCATGCTTTGCAGGGAGTCGGTGGGGCGGCCTTCGTAGCGGAATTCGCTGTCGTAATCGTCTTCGATGATGATCGCGCCGAGCGCAATGGCGCGGTCCAGCAGGGCTTCGCGCCGCGCCTGGCTCATGGGCATGCCGAGGGGGAATTGGTGGGACGGCGTCACATAGATCAGACGCGTGCCATCCGGGATCTGGTCGACCTGCAGGCCCTGTTCGTCGACGGTAACACTGGCGACGCGGGCGCCCATCGCGACGAACAATTGGCGTGCGGGGCTGTAGCCGGGGTCTTCCATCGCGACCAGGCTGCCGGGTTCAAGCACCACGCGGGCAAGCAGGTCCAGCGCCTGCTGTGCCCCGTTGGTGACTACGATATCGCGGGCGCCGCATTTCACCCCACGGGAAAATGCGATATGCCCGGCGATGGCTTCGCGCAGGGCGGGCACGCCTTCTGGCTGGCTGTAAAAGCCACTGTTCTGGGCGATGCGACGCAACGCATCCTGGGTGCAACGCCGCCATTCATCCTGGGGGAATTGGTGGCGTGTCGTCGCGCCGCCGATAAATTCGTAGCGCAGGATCTCCTCGCGGGCGGGGTGGCCCATGGGTGAGGGCAGTGCGGCCCATTTGCCCAGGTTGGCGGCACACGCCAAGTCGGTGGCGGTTTGCACGCGGTCGGGCTGTGGCGCCCACGCATTGACGAAAGTACCGCGGCCGATCTTGCCAATCAGCAGGCCCTCGTAGGTCAAGGTGGCGTAGGTGTCCGACACGGTCTTGCGCGAGATGCCCAGTTGTTCGGCGAGCAGTCGGCTGGGGGGCAGCTGTGCGCCTGCCGACAGCCGCCCGGTGGCGATGGCTTCGCGCAACTGCTGGTAGAGCTGTTCGGCCAGGTCCTTGCGGCCATTGATTACCACGTGCAGTTCCATGTTTCATCCCAAGGCTTCACTCCGCGCCAAGACTACTCGCTTGCGGTGCGGGCTCAAAATATCTATGAGTCAGTCGCCCCTGCGTATAAGCATCTACCGTCGCCTGGCTATTACCGACCGCCATGATTTCCCCTATAGCAGGCACCGATTGCCTGCCGCCCGCGTTATTCAACGTGATGGCATAGGGAGCCGGACTCATGACGACATCGAAAACACATACTAAAAAGAGGCTTGAGACCTTGCTCGCCCTGGACCAGAGCCTGGGACCGCTGGTGGTTGGCGAGTTGACTGTCTCGCGTATAGACCTGGCCGCCATGGGTGCCCAGGTGGCGGGAAAACCGGTCAAGACCCATCGTCTGGCGGTACGCGAGGCAGATCAGACGCTGCTGGATTCAATCCGGTTCTCGGCATCCAGACTGCAGCGTTATCTTCGTGGGAGTAGTTCTGTCAGCGACAGCAGCGCCGCTGTGCTATTTGAGTTCGCGGCGTTGCGCTCTACACAAGCTGCGCCTTTACTGGTGGTCAAGCCGGGAGACGAAAATCCCGGTGCAGTGGGCAAGCTCGATAGGCTGTTACGTTCAGTGCAGAAAACCAATCTCAACCAAGCGGCGCAGTTGGAGGGAATGCCTGGTTGGGTCGAGCCGAAGAAAAGCCGAAGCTTGGCGGTAATGGGCGCGGGGCTGGAGGTTTACGGGTACTACAGTGCGATCAACGCGTTGGCCGAAGCGATCAAGACCGGCGATATCAATGAGGCGGTAGTCACAGGCGCAGAGTTGTTTGCCAACCTCACGGGCACGGCACTGGAGTTGGCGCTGGAGCACTTGGGCAGACGACTGCTGGAAAACGGGCATAAGGTGTTAGCAGGTTTCAGCGCCAGTTCTCTTGGCCAGACGCTGCGACGGGGCGCCGGCCTGTTCGCTCTGGTGCTGACGTTGCCGTTTGACTATCACAATGCCAAGCAATCGCTGCATAAGGCGGCGAACAGCACTGGCAAGGAAGCGCTTGATCATTACGTCAACGCCGGCTTCAGTATCGTGAGCGCCAGCGTCAGTGTGGCCCTGGGGGTTGCAGCGTTGGCTGGATTCGGCGTGGCCGGCCCGCTGGGTATTGCCGCCGCCGCCGTATTGATGTTTGGCGCGCAACTCTATGCGGCGGTTCGTAAGGTGGATGAAATTGATGACTATATCGAGCTGAGTGTTTTCGAGCGGCTGCACACGGGCTGGTTGGCATTTCAGGGCAAGGAACCGGAGAAAGAAATACGTGAGCGGTTCGCCCTGGCCAGGATGGAAAATTGGTATGCGCAGCACCTGACCAATCAGGCCCAGACCTGGCTCAGGGGGGCGCTCAGAGGCACCGTACAGGCGGTAGTCAATGGTGGGTTTGAGGTGCGGCTGAGCCCGGTCCGGCATTGGAAGCATCGATGGAACGAAGCCGAGGGTGAGGATCCCTACATCGACACCACCGAGCCGATGCTCGTCGACCAGAATGATCAAATAGATGCTTCCAGCGCCTCGGTTGGCCGTCTGCCTGGTGTGGTGCTTGGTCAGGGTGATGCGAATTCCGCGGTGCTTTGGCGGCTGGGGGGCGGCAATGACGATGTCAAAGGCTTCGCTGAGATCCCCAATATTTTTCAGTTCGGTGAAGGCCAGAAGCAGCTGACCGGTGGCGCCAGGGACGACGTATTCAGCTATGACATGCCGACGGGCACACTGGACGAGGCCGACGCACATCGCCCGGCCAGTCAGCTGCGTGGCGAGGCAGGCAGCGATACGCTCTACCTGTCCAACTCGGCAATCTATGAGCACAACACGCAGGGCTATGCCATCGACCTGCAGGCGGGCACCGTCGTGCGGCGCAAAGATATCGACAAACCGTTGCCTCATCACTCGATCAGCCTCGACTCGATAGAAAATATCGCCACGCCAGCCGGGGTTGCCAGCCAAGTCAAGGGTTCGGAACAGGCCAATACGATAATCGCAAACGGCGATGGCGATCGGATCGAGGCCGCGCAGGGCAATGATACGGTGATCGTGCTGGGTTCCAACGCCTGGGTGGACGGCGGAGCGGGCAAGGACCGTTATGTTCTGGCCACCAACCGCGGCACGGTCTCGCTATACGAGCAGGACTGGGCCGAGGGTGCCGTGATCGAGATGCGCTGGCCTCTCTCGGCTATCGCCCATTGGGGCGTCCAGGGGTGTGCGTTGGTCATTGTGGTCTGGCGGGGCGTTAATGGCGAACTGCCGCAGCACGTGATCAAGCTTGAGCAGCTCTATACGCAAGGTGATGACCGGCGCTGGTTGAACAAGCACAGCCTGCTGTTTCTCACGGAGGACGGCTACATGCTTGAGCCGATTCTCGAACCGACATTGGTTGGCAACGAGGACGCCGACGTGACCGTCGCCGTGAGAGCAGGTGGACAGGACGTCAGCCTGGACAGGGTGTTGAACGCCGGAACGTTCGTGGTGCCCCATGGGCGTTCGACCCGCTGTTTCATCGAACGTGGGCCACACAGAAAGGTGGTCGAAGTTCGTCTTAAAAGCGACGCGACTGCTTGCGTGTTGTACGTGGATTATTCGTCGCAGGAGATTCTCCAGGTATTGGCCGGTTACCGTGTGACCCTACGCAGGTTGGTTCACTTCGATTCGCTGACCTATAGCGACGTGAAATTAACCATCAGTTTCACCGACGGCAGTCAGTTGGTCCTCTGCGAATATGCCAGTGATCGATCCTCGATACGCACCAACGTGACGTCAAACATCATCGCGGTCAGCCTCAAACTGGACTGCCAGTTTGTACTGGTCATGAATGATGGCGTCTCATACCGGATACAGGCGGCCCAGCAAACCTATAGCCAGGACCGCGCCTCACCAGGTTTCAATACCTTCGATGGCAGCTCGGCATTGGTAAAAAGGCCCGGGATACACGGTTTTTTTCGACCGCATAGCGCCAAGGGGGTCTGGTTGCAATCGTCGCCGCAGAAAGTCGTTATTCCTGCCCCACCGCATTATCAAAAGTCTTACTCGTTGATGGGGCGGGCGTCGACCTATGAAGTGGTGCCCAGTACCGGCTCAACGATCTACCTGTCCACGCCGGACGCGCTGGCCAAAAAGTCGGACGCATCGTTCTGGCGGATCAACACGGCCAAGCTTGGTGAGCTGATTGAGCGGGCGCACATCGTCTTGAACGAAAACACGCTGACCCTCGGCAGCGTGAAGGTGCTGCTGCCACCCGTGACAGACCCTTCGGTGCCGCTGGAACAAGTCAGCGTACTCACCAAGCAGGGCGAGCAATACGACATCCGCCAGGACCTGGGGGGCATCTATCTCGCGCAACTGGATGCCTCCCCTTATCAGACTGTAGCCGAGGTCTGGGAAGCGTTGCGGCGTTCTCGCCAGTGGTCAACCTTGATGGCGCGTCAGCTGCGCGTTATCGGCTTGGAGCTGAGCGACGGCACGGTGTCAGGCGTTCATTACGATTCAGGCCGCGATTGCTGGGGGGCGGATGTTGATCCGCTGCGTACCGTAACGTCTGCGGACTTGCGGTTCAGCGGTGTTGACTCAGTCTGATTGATCATTAAAAGGGATTTTTAATTTATGCAGCAAAAACCGCAATCGCCCAGAACTGCCGGCCGACCCTCTGGGCGTGCCGGTGACGGTGCCGACACTGTCATGGTCAGGGACTATGGCCGCCCGACCAGTACCACTCAACCGGCGTATCAAGGCGCGCAGCGCACGCGATACCGCAATGGTGGTTTGCTTGGGGTCCCGCAAATAAGTGCTTTGGATCTGCCTGGGCCGCCACCGCCAACGGCTGTATGGGTGACAGGCGATACGCTTGGAGCCGTCAATGCCGAGGGTATGCATGATGTGAACGGCCGCAGTTACGTCAATCTGGATACCGGGCAAACGGTGCAAGTGGTCCATCAGCCGGCCAGTGGTACTTATCACCCGCGCTTGGCGCATCAACTGGCTGCCGGCTCCGCTGTGGTACAGAGGGTTGGGAATACTTCAACCTGGACAAACGTGACGACCGCAGCGCATTCCAGTGCTCCGATAGCCACGCCAGTGACGATGCCAGCACCCGGGCCGCGAGATCCGCAGTGGGATCTGCAGCTCTACGATGCGCGAGGTGCTGGTGCAGCGACGGGGACTCCTATCCCGGGGAAAAAACAGTACGTCATTGGCGGGCAAAACTACTACGGTGATGAACTGTTTTCGTTGGACCACTACAAGGCAGGCGATAACAGGCTCTACATGCAGAATGCGAATGGTGTGTTGCAGCCTCGCGGCTCCATCACCGAAGACGGGATGATTCAGCTCTCTGGTGACCCGGCCGTCGCCTATTTGGAGGTGGGGAGCGTGCTGGTTCGCGTCGAGCTTGATAGCACGAGAAATAAATACCAACTGATCCCGAATGGTTCCAACAGCGCGCCGGGTATTTACCTGGATACTGGCGGCAGCCGGGCATCGTGGGTGCCCGAAATGCGCTTGGACAGCATCGGCGCAATCATTAACGCCGCCCGCAAATCGCTGGGCTACACCGGTGTTACCAGTGATATGAGCCAGGGCTTGATGTCGACGGTGGACAAGCAGACGTACTGCTATATGCGCCAATATGCGCGGCAGATGATTGCATTCGATAACCCGCGTATCCGCAACGCGCCCGTGCAGCAGCGAGATCGCATGATTGATGCACACATCTGGACCCATGGCTACCCGTATGACCGCCTGTTGCTCGGGATGCACGCCAGGGCTGAGGGCGTCGCATTACCAGCGGGTGTTGTGCAGTTTGATGCGTTTCAAGGCATGGCCACCGTGGCGGCTCGTCGTGAGGGAACGTTCAATCTAGAGGCCGTTGCCGTCAATGATCAGCTTCATTATCCCTATCGCGGCAGGCGCGGGGATGAACAGGATTTTTTTGATCAATGGAGGGCGTTGGACATTAAGCAGACCAGGCAGCGTGGGGCGGCCAATGAGCAAATGTACCGTGAGTTACTTAAAAATGATGGCTATCGAATCATTCCCGGTGGGACCTACGGCGGCAGCCAGAATGGCTTCGACCTGGTATTCATGGGGCCGGCGGGCGATGTCTATGTGCTTGAAGTCAAACATGCCAAATCCGGCCACGTCAGCATGGCTAGGGTCAATCAGCACTTCCAGATGGAGGATGGCTGGGTCACACGGGTCCTGAGCAAACTGGACAGTCACGATCCAGGTGCCGGGCAGCAGGTTGCGGATGCACTGGCACGTCAACGGCTTTTCAAGGTCATTGGTGCGACCCTGCCAGATGGCAAACTGGTGCTATTTAAGATCGACATGAGCGCTGTACGTGCGCGGTGACAAACAGGCGAGCCCGTTCGCCACCGACAGTGCAGGCGGCTTCAGGACAAGAAGCCACCGTCCACGTTGAGAGAAACGCCCGTGGTGTAGCTCGATGCGTCACTGGCCAGGTACAACACCGCGCCAGCCATTTCGCTGGGGTCGGCCACGCGCTTGAGCGGGATCTGCGCCAGGGCAACTTTCAGGATCGAATCGTTCTTGACCAGTGCCGAGGCGAACTTGGTATCGGTCAGGCCCGGCAGCAACGCGTTGCAACGGATACCGAACGCCGCGCACTCCTTGGCGAATACCTTGGTCATGTTGATCACGGCGGCCTTGGTCACCGAGTAGATGCCCTGGAATACGCCCGGCGAGATGCCGTTGATCGAGGCTACGTTGATGATGCTGCCGCCGCCGTTCTCGCGCATCAGCTTGCCGGCTTCCACCGACATGAAGAAGTAACCACGGATATTGACGTCAACGGTCTTCTGGAATGCGCCCAGGTCGGTGTCCAGTACGTTGCAGAACTGCGGGTTGGTAGCGGCGTTGTTGACCAGGATATCCAGGCGGCCGAACTGTTCACGAATGCCGGCGAACACCTGGGTGATCTGCTCCATTTCTCCAATATGGCAGGCAATGGCCGTGGCTTTGCCGCCCTCGGCGATGATCGCATCGGCCACGTGCTGGCAACCCTCCAGCTTGCGGCTGGAGACGATCACATGGGCGCCTTGCTGGGCCAGCAACTTGGCGATGGCTTCACCGATGCCACGGCTGGCGCCGGAAACAAACGCAATCTTGCCATCGAGGTCGAACAGGTTGGTCTTGGACATGAGGGTTCCTTGTAGTTGCACTCAGAGCGCTGATTTGCCGATGACATTCAGGCTCATCTGCTCCAGCAGTTTGTTCATGTGGATGAACTGCGCGAAGCGTTTGTCCTGGGTCTGGCCATGGAAGAAGCGGTAGTAGATCTGCTGCACAATCCCGGCCAGACGGAACAGGCCGTAGGTGTAATAGAAATCGAAATTGTCGATCTGGATGCCGGAGCGCTCGGCGTAGTAGTCGACAAACTGGCGGCGGGTGAGCATGCCAGGGGCATTGCTCGGCTGGCGGCGCATCAGTTGCACCGGCGCCGGGTCCGCGGCTTCGATCCAGTAGGCGAGGGTGTTGCCCAGGTCCATCAACGGGTCGCCCAGGGTGGTCAGCTCCCAGTCCAGCACGCCGATGATCTGCATCGGGTTGTGCGGGTCGAGGATCACGTTGTCAAAGCGGTAGTCGTTGTGCACGATGCTGGAGGTGGAGTGGTCGGCAGGCATCTTGTCGTTGAGCCAGGCGCGTACCGCCTCCCATTTTGGCGCGTCGGGCGTCAGGGCTTTTTCATAGCGCTCGCCCCAGCCGCGAATCTGCCGCGCCACGTAGCCTTCAGGCTTGCCCAAGTCGGCCAGGCCGCAGGCGTGGTAGTCGACCTGGTGCAGTTCGACGAACTTGTCGATAAAGCTCTTGCACAAGGCTTCGGTGCGGGTAGCGTCCAGGCCCAGCTCAGCCGGCAGGTCGGAACGCAGGATGATGCCGTTGACGCGCTCCATCACATAGAACTCGGCGCCGATCACCGATTCATCGGTGCAGTGCACATACGCCTTGGGGCAGTACGGGAAGCCATCTTTGAGCTGGTTGAGAATGCGGTATTCGCGGCCCATGTCGTGGGCAGACTTGGCCTTGTGACCAAACGGCGGGCGACGCAGCACGAATTCCTGGTCGGGGTATTCCAGCAGGTAAGTCAGGTTCGACGCGCCACCAGGGAACTGGCTGATTTTGACGGTACCGCTCAGGCCCGGAATATGAGCTTTGAGGTAGGGATCGATCAGGCTGGCATCAAGTTCTTCGCCTGGGCGAATCTGGGTCGATTGGTCGTTCAGCGCCATGCTTATCCCTTCTGCTTATTCTAAAGGCCTTGGACTATTTCCTAATCTAATGCGCATAGCCGCCCAGCGACAAGGTCGGGGCGGTTTAATAGGTTAGCGTGTTGAAGGGTGATCAGCGTGCCTGATTGGTCATTTTGCGGGCGCTGGCAAGGCCACCGGTGTAAGCACGGGGCGGCCGGCAAAGTATTCCACCAGGTTATCAGCGACGCGCTGCACCGTGTCATGGGCCGCTTCCGGGGACAGGCCGGCCACGTGGGACGTCAGCACGGTATTGCTCAGGCGCTTGAGGGCATCGGGCACTGCAGGCTCATCGTCAAACACGTCCAGCGCGGCGCCGCCGATGCGGCGCTGCTCCAGCGCGGCGACCAGGTCGGCGGTCACCACTACGCTGCCGCGCCCGATGTTGACCAGAAAGCCGTGCGGCCCCAGGGCGTCCAGGGCGTGACGGTCGATCAGGTGACGGGTGCTGGCACCGCCGGGCGTAGCCAGCACCAGGAAATCCGAGGTACGCGCCAGCTCGACAGCCGTCGCACAGTAGGTGTAATCCACGTCATCGCGGGGTTGGCGGTTGTGATAACTCACCTCCATGCCGAACCCCAGGGCGGCGCGCCGGGCAATCTCCATCCCCACCGCACCCAGCCCGAGAATCCCCAGGTGTTTACCGCTCAGGGAAGGGCGCATCACTTTCGGCCATTCGCCACGCCGCACCGCTGCATCCGTCTGGGGAATGCCACGCACCAGCGACAGCAGCAGCGCCATGGCATGGTCGGCCACCGACGGCGCATTTACCCCTGCACCGTTGGTCACCACGATCCCACGATTGCTCGCGGCCTGCAGGTCCACGTGTTCGTAGCCGGCACCGATCACGCAGATGATTTCCAACAACGGCAGTGCCGCGATTTCATCGGCGTACAACCCCAGCGGGCCACGGGTCAGCACGGCCTTGATCTGCCCACCGTGCAACTTGATCGCCTGAGCGCGTTCGACGGGCGTCGGCGCCAGAATCACATGAAAGTCATTGCTCTCGATGATTTGCAGGTACTCGTTGATGGTTTCAACCAGGACCAGAACGGTGGTGGGCATGGGGCAGCTCTCCGGTGAGTTCGATGCTCTGAGTATGCTGCATTTTTGTTGCGCGAAATGCCGAGGGCCCGAGAAAGCGCGACTGATTTTGCGAAAGGTGCCAGCGTCTCGGCGAGCGGGAGACGCTGTTTGCACGCGGGCGAATTATTTAGCGGGTGCAGGCTTGCGCACCTTGCTCTGTTCGGCCGCTACGATGTCCATGTAATCGTAGGTAGGAAAGAACTCTGTCCTGAAGGGGCCCCATGCAGAGCGTTCGATGGCGAGATTGACCTCCCGCAGGCGCGAGGCGGGGAAGCGTAGAACGATGACGTGGCCGATCCCCATGGCGATGGTCCAACTGACGATCTCTACCCCTTCAGGAGGGAATACTTTAAAGAGTTCCTGTTCGGTGAGTTTTGTTCTTATTTCGTTCAAGTTGCGAGATTGGTCATGTTTGAGGAAAACGGTCAGCAGCACCGCATTGTCAGCGCTGATGGCGACAGGTTTTCCTGATGTGGAAGCCTGCGCATGAAGGCCGCCTGAAACAAGGGTAGAGAACAATAAAACAGACGCCAATAAAGGCTTTAATAGCGTTTTCATTGAGTGAGGCCTTTTATGAGTATTGTCGCTACTCGTGGGGTGAGTGTTGAGGGTTAGTGGGTGGGGGTGGTTTTTACTGATCCGGTATAGGGCGCATGAACCACATGTATTCGAACAAGAGGGTTGGCGTCGATCATGTCGCGCGGCACTTCACGAGAGTAAGTGAATTCCTGATTGTTCAACGTCTCAAGTTTTCTGACGATGGTTCTCGTTGCACCTTTATCGGGTATCAGGATATGGTTTTTCCTGTCCCCTGTTACCATGAAGTAACCGCCGCCGCCGTTGTCATATTTTGATAGCCCGGTATCGGTGTAGAAAAATTCGTAGCGATTACGCTCAGGGTCCCACGCTGATATTCCAACGACACCTGGGTACTTGTCCTTTACATCGATCTCTGGGGCGCCCTCTATATAAACTTTTGTCGTCAGCCAGCGGGGGGATGTGCCCAGGGCACTTGCGTCGGAGTTTTCTACTGCCGGTTGTGCTTGGCTGGCCAATGGGCTGAGCATTCCGGTGGCAAGTATCAGCGAGAAAATAAGGTTGTGTTTTTTCATCAAGTCGCTCCTGGCGAGTGAGGTTTTTAATTCTGCTGTCGTGGGTTTAGAGGACTTTGTTTTTTTGAGCTGAGCTGGAATATAGACGTGATAGGAGGGGCTCTCAATGCTTGGGAAAACCCTTGCAACAAAACCCGCAATAATTAGAGTTTCAGTCCAGATGCGCTGATTAACTGTCTGTAAGAACTTTCTTATATGTGAGGGTGCGTAACTTTAATTGATGTTGGGTTTCTGTCAGCGGCTTGCCACTGGAGAACTTTGAATGACTGGATTTGTTTAAACACAGCTTCGCCGGCCTTGCGTGATCGACCCTCCCAATGCCACGCCGGCAGGGGGGCTCGTGAGGTGGGTAAAGGCGGTGCGCATCTGGCGTTGACTCAACTGAGCTGCCCATGGACCGCCTTCCAGGCTTTGCACTGCATTGCCGTTCCTCAGCTAAGTCTTTGCTTATTCACAAGAATCCCGGACAATCGCGCCCCTGTTAAGGTCAGGGCGCTGCCTGTCAGGTTTTTCTGACTCGTCCTGGCCGTGTGAATGCGGAGATCCGACCGGATGAATGATCAGGCCAATAGCGTCGACGAACGCTATGCAACGACACCTGCAACGCTCACAAGCTGGAGCCGCCAGGACACCACCTGGATGCTCGGGCTGTTCGGTACCGCCATTGGCGCCGGTACTTTGTTCTTGCCGATCAACGCGGGCCTGGGGGGCTTCTGGCCGCTGGTGATCCTGGCGTTGCTGGCCTTCCCGATGACGTTCTTTGCCCACCGTGGGCTGACCCGTTTCGTGCTGTCCGGCCGCGAAGGTTCCGACATCACCGACGTGGTGGAAGAGCATTTCGGTATCAAGGCCGGTGCACTGATCACCTTGCTGTACTTCTTCGCGATCTTCCCGATCCTGCTGATCTACAGCGTGGCGCTGACCAATACCGTCAGCAGCTTCATGGAGCACCAACTGCACATCCTGCCGCCGCCCCGGGCGATCCTGGCGTTTGTATTGATCCTCGGCCTGCTCGCCGTTGTGCGCTGCGGTGAGCAGATAATCGTCAAGGCCATGAGCTTGATGGTGTATCCGTTTATCGTCGCCTTGCTGTTCCTGGCCGTGTACCTGGTGCCGCACTGGACCGGTGGCATCCTCAGCACCGCCAGCGAAGTCCCCGCGCCTTCAGCCTTGCTCAACACGCTGTGGCTGGCGATTCCGGTGATGGTGTTCTCGTTCAACCATTCGCCGATCATCTCGGCCTTTGCGGTGGACCAGAAGCGCCAATACGGCGCCCACGCCGAGGAGCGCAGTTCGCAGATCCTGTCCCGCGCGCACTTGCTGATGGTGGCGATGGTGCTGTTCTTCGTGTTCAGTTGCGTGCTGACCCTGTCGCCCGCGCAGTTGGCGGAAGCGAAAGCGCAAAACCTGTCGATCCTGTCGTACCTGGCCAACCACTTCGATAACCCGACGATTGCCTTTGCCGCACCGTTGATTGCGTTCGTGGCGATTGCCAAGTCGTTCCTGGGCCACTACATCGGTGCCAGCGAGGGCCTCAAGGGCCTGGTGGTCAAGACTGGCCGCCGTCCGGCACCCAAGACCCTGGACCGCATGACCGCCGCCTTCATGCTGGTGGTGTGCTGGATCGTCGCCACGCTTAACCCGAGCATCCTTGGCATGATCGAGACCCTGGGTGGGCCGGTGATTGCGTCGATTCTGTTCCTGATGCCGATGTACGCCATCCGCAAGGTGCCGGCCATGGCCAAGTACCGTGGGCAGGCGTCGAATGTGTTTGTCACGGCGGTGGGCCTGGTGGCGATTACGGCGCTGGTGTATTCACTGATTGCTTGAGCCCTGATGCGGTCTGTCTGACTGCACAGCTCTAAAAGTGTGGGAGCTGGCTTGCCTGCGATAGCTATCTGTCAGTCATTACATTCATGACTGATACACCGCTATCGCAGGCAAGCCAGCTCCCACATTTGTTTTGCGGTGGTATTGACGTTGTATCCCAGGCATAAAAAAACGCCGCGTACCTTGCGATACGCGGCGTTCTTCACATCAACACACCGTTAAGCTTGAATCACCGGGATGTTGGCGCTTGCTGCGATCTTGCGGAACTCAGCGATCTGGTCGAAGTTCAGGTAGCGGTAGACGTCACTGGCCATGGTGTCCAGTTTCGCTGCGTAGCCCATGTACTCTTCGACTGTCGGCAGGCGACCCAGAGTGGAGGCGACTGCCGCCAGCTCAGCCGATGCCAGGTAGACGTTGGCACCATCACCCAGGCGGTTCGGGAAGTTACGGGTCGAGGTCGACACGACGGTGGAGTTCGGCTCAACGCGTGCCTGGTTACCCATGCACAGCGAGCAGCCTGGCATTTCCATACGTGCGCCAGCCTTGCCGTAGATGCCGTAGTAGCCTTCTTCGGTCAGTTGGTGAGCGTCCATCTTGGTCGGCGGCGACAGCCACAGACGGGTAGGCAGCTGGCCCTTGACCTGCTCCAGCAGCTTACCGGCAGCGCGGAAGTGACCGATGTTGGTCATGCACGAACCGATGAACACTTCGTCGATCTTCTCGCCAGCGACGCTGGACAGCAGACGGGCGTCGTCCGGGTCGTTTGGCGCGCAGAGGATCGGCTCGTTGATTTCCGACAGGTCGATTTCGATGATTTCGGCGTATTCGGCGTCGGCATCGGCTTCCATCAGCTCCGGGTTGGCAACCCAGGCTTCCATCGCTTGGGCGCGACGTTCCAGGGTGCGTGCATCGCCGTAGCCTTCGCCGATCATCCAGCGCAGCAGGGTGATGTTGGAGTTCAGGTACTCGGTGACGGACTCTTTGGACAGCTTGATGGTGCAACCGGCAGCCGAACGTTCAGCCGAGGCGTCGGACAGCTCGAAAGCCTGTTCCAGCGTCAGGTCGTTCAGGCCTTCGATTTCCAGGATGCGGCCAGAGAAGGCGTTCTTCTTGCCTTTCTTTTCTACGGTCAGCAGGCCAGCCTGGATCGCGTAGTAAGGAATGGCATGAACCAGGTCACGCAGGGTGATGCCAGGCTTCATCTTGCCTTTGAAGCGCACCAGAATCGATTCCGGCATGTCCAGTGGCATTACGCCAGTGGCTGCGGCGAACGCGACCAGGCCAGAACCGGCCGGGAACGAGATGCCCATCGGGAAACGGGTGTGGGAGTCGCCACCGGTACCGACGGTGTCCGGCAGCAGCATGCGGTTCAGCCAGCTGTGGATGATGCCGTCGCCTGGACGCAGCGATACACCGCCACGGGTCATGATGAAGTCAGGCAGGGTGTGGTGGGTGGTCACGTCGATCGGCTTCGGGTAAGCCGCGGTGTGGCAGAAGGACTGCATCACCAGGTCGGTCGAGAAGCCCAGGCACGCCAAGTCTTTGAGTTCATCACGGGTCATTGGGCCGGTGGTGTCCTGGGACCCCACGGTGGTCATCTTCGGCTCGCAGTAGGTGCCTGGACGAACGCCTTTGCCTTCTGGCAGGCCACAGGCCTTGCCGACCATTTTCTGCGCCAGGGTGAAGCCTTTGCCGGTGTCGACAGGCGCTTCAGGCAGCTTGAACAGGTCAGTCGGGCCCAGGCCCAGCTCAGCGCGTGCCTTGTCGGTCAGGCCACGGCCGATGATCAGCGGGATACGGCCGCCAGCACGGACTTCGTCCAACAGCACCGGGGTCTTCATTTCGAAGGTGGTCAGGACTTCGTCGGTGCCGTGCTTGCAGACTTTGCCAGCATGCGGGTACAGGTCGATCACGTCGCCCATGTTCATGTTGGTGACGTCGAATTCGATTGGCAGTGCGCCGGCATCTTCCATGGTGTTGTAGAAGATCGGAGCGATCTTGCTGCCGAAGCAGAAACCGCCGGCACGCTTGTTCGGCACGTAAGGTACGTCGTCACCGAAGAACCACAGTACCGAGTTGGTCGCTGACTTACGCGACGAGCCGGTACCGACCACGTCACCCACGTAGGCGATCGGGAAGCCTTGGCCGCGCATTTCTTCGATCTGCTTCATCGGGCCGGTCTTGCCTTGCTCGTCCGGCACGATGCCTTCGCGAGCCATTTTCAGCATGGCCAGGGCGTGCAGCGGGATGTCAGGGCGGGACCAGGCGTCAGGCGCCGGCGACAGGTCGTCGGTGTTGGTTTCGCCGGTGACCTTGAAGACGCGCAGGCTGATCTTGTCGGCCAGGGTAGGGCGGTTGCGGAACCACTCGCCGTCAGCCCAGGACTGGATCACGCCTTTGGCGTGCTCGTTGCCGTTGCGGGCTTTTTCGGCGACGTCGTGGAACGCATCGAACATCAGCAGGGTGTGCTTGAGTTGGGCGGCCGCGACGGGCGCCAGTTCGGCGTCGTCCAGCAGCTCGACCAACGTCACGATGTTGTAGCCGCCTTGCATGGTGCCGAGCAGTTCAACAGCGCGTTTCTTGTCGATCAGGGGGGAAGTGGCTTCGCCCTTGGCCAGGGCAGACAGGAAACCGGCCTTGACGTATGCGGCTTCGTCAACGCCTGGTGGAATGCGGTTGGTGATCAGGTCAACGAGGAATTCTTCTTCGCCAGCCGGAGGATTTTTCAGCAGCTCGACCAGGCCTGCGGTTTGTTCGGCGTTAAGCGGCTGGGGAACGATACCCAGTGCTGCACGCTCTTCGATATGTTTGCGGTAGGCTTCAAGCACAGTTATTACCCTCATCAGTGGTCCCACGGGACGCTCATCCAGAAATGAACGGCACGCATGCGCTCGGGGGCTTTTTGGGCCGCAAAGCCAGCGCTGCCGGCATTCCTTACAGAAGCTGCTTTCAAAGTTTTACGCCTGCAGAACGGAGCTGATGAGGGTTGGCGCGGGCTCTGACCTACCGGGTCGAACCTGCGCCAACACCGTTCTGAAGGAACGACTGTGCTCGTGACGCTTTGAAAACAGCTTCCAGCGGATTATTGGCGCCTTACAAGGCCGGGTGATTCTACGGCAAAAAAAATCTAAAGGTAAGTTGCCTGCTCAAGTTTGCTGGGTGATCAACCTTAGACAAAGGGCTAACATGGCACACTGTTTCGCTGATTTGCGTGTTGCTGCTTATGCCCAACCAAACCATCAAGACCCCCTGCGTCGGCCTGTGCTCCACGGTCTACGGCGATCTCGTGTGCCGTGGATGCAAGCGCTTCCACCATGAAGTGATCCAGTGGAACGGCTATAACGAAGAAGAAAAACGCGCGGTCTGGCTCAGGCTTGAGCAGCTGTTGGTGCAGGTCATGGCCGGTAAAGTGGAGGTTTTCGACCCCAAGACCCTGCGCGGGCAGTTGGAGCAACGCAAGATTCGCTTTGTGCCGCACCAGTCCGAGTATTGCTGGGCCTACCAGTTGATCGCCCGTGGGGCCCGGGTGATCAATAACCTGGAGGCCTATGGCATGGTGCTGTTGCCGGAGTTTCGCGACTGGGCGCTGCCTGAACTGCGCGATGCCATTGATCGCGAGTTCTTTATCTTGTCCGAGGCGCATTACCAGCGCTATATCGCGCCGGGCTTCTTGAAAGATGCGCTGGGTTAACTGACTGACGAGGTCAATGTGGGAGCTGGCTTGCCTGCGATTGCGGTGGGTCATCGGGCGCATTTACTCCTGATACACCGCTATCGCAGGCAAGCCAGCTCCCACATTTGATCCACATTGCCTGAAGGTCGGTGTCAGGGCTTGGTCGCCAGCTCTTCCAGATGGTCCATGAGCGTCTGCGGTTTGAGCACCAGCACATCGCTTTGCACCGCATCCAGCACCACTTCTGCGGTATTGCCGATCAACGCGCCGGAAATCCCCGTGCGCGCCACCGTGCCGATAATGGTCACCGCCGCCTGCAACCGATGGGCGATATGTGGGATCAGCACATCGGCCGGGCCTTCCTCGATATGCAGGTGCCTGTCGTCCACGTCGAACTCGGCCTGGAAGGCCTTGCATTGCTCGCGGTAGCGCGCCTCAATGGTTTCCTTGAGCTGAAAGGTCGGGTCTGCCGCCGACAGCATGGGCGAGGGGTGAGCGCTGATCACATGCAACTGCGCTTTGGCGAGGCTGGCGATATCAAAGCCATGGTCGATGATCGAATTGTGCAGCGAGCGGTGTTCGCCGTCGGCGTTGCCCACGTCGATGGCCGCCAGGATCACGCCGCCCGCCCAGGGGGTGGCGGTCTTGACCAGCAACACCGGCGTTGGGCAGTAGCGCAGCAACTTCCAGTCCGCCGGGGTCAGCAGGGCTTTTTTCAGAGGGTTGTCGGGGAAGTGCTGTTTGATCACCAGGCCACAGCCTTCGGCTTGCTGCACATCGATGATGGTTTCATGCAGGCTGTCGTTCCAGGCCTGCTCGGTGGTGACGCTGTAACCGTCTTCTTTCAAGCCTTCCTTGAGCAGGCTCAGCAGCGCCGAATGCTCGTGCTTCTTGTCACAGACCAGCAAGTGCAGGTGCGCGTCGGTGACTTTGGCAATCAGCTTGGCACGCTTGAGGGCCAGGCTTTCCGAATGCTCGGGCTCGATGACCACCAGGATGCTGCGGATGGCTTGCATGGTCGGGATCTCCAAAAGGGCGGGCGTTGGATAACTATAGTTGCTGCTACGCAGCCGTCATGTTGATACACATCAAGGCCGGTGGCTGGTGGTCTGCGACGGGGTCGGTATAATCGGCGCCCTTTTGTGATCCTTTGCCCGTGAGCCCGATGAACCTGCCCGAAATCCATGAATTCCTCGGCTGCCGCACCCCCGATGCCTGGGTCCAGGCCGCGTTGGCCGATCAGGAAACCCTGCTGATCGACCACAAGAACTGCGAATTCAAAGCCGCCAGCACCGCCTTGAGCCTGATGGCCAAGTACTACGGCCACGTTGACCTGATCAACATGATGTCGCGCCTGGCCCGCGAAGAGTTGGTGCACCACGAGCAGGTCATGCGCCTGATGAAAAAGCGCAAGGTCGAACTGCGTCAACTGCACGCCGGCCGTTACGCCTCGGGTTTGCGCAAGGTGGTGCGCAGCCATGAGCCGGTCAAGCTGGTGGATACCCTGGTGGTGGGGGCCTTTATCGAAGCGCGCAGTTGCGAGCGGTTCGAAGCGCTGGTGCCGCATTTGGACGAAGAACTCGGCAAGTTCTATTTCGGCTTGCTCAAAAGCGAGGCGCGGCACTTCCAGGGCTACTTGAAGCTGGCATACCAGTACGGCGACGCCAAGGATATCGCCCAGGTGATCGAGCGGGTACGGGCCACCGAGCAGGACCTGATCGAATCACCCGACGTCGAGTTCCGCTTTCACAGTGGCGTGCCAGCCTGAGGCCACGGCCACACCGATCAAGGCGGTGATCCCGGTCAGCAGCAGGATCACCGTTGGCGTGCCCAAAGGCGCTGCCAACACGGCAATCATCAAGCCCGCCAAGGGCTGGGCCAGGTTGTTGAGCAAGGTCATCACGCCAACGGTCTTGCCGAAGTCCTGCACCGGAATCACCCGTTGGCGGGTGCTGCGCAGGTACACGTTGAACATCTTGTCGAAGCCGGTCAGCAGCAGGAAACCCACCGCGTAGGCCCACACGCCGGGGCTGAGCGCGGTGATCAGCGCGCCCACGGTGATCATCGAGTACGACAACCCGCCCAGTACCTTCAGCTTCAGTGATGAATGCGCCAGGTAGAACAGAATCGCGATGGTCACCAGCGCCCCGGCGGCTTGCAGCAGGGCATAGGCGTCTTTGCCCGCTGCGTAGTGGCCGGTGACCATGGCAGCCGAGGTAGCCAGCGTCACGCCGACCATCAGGTTCACACCGACCGCCAGGACGATGATGCGTTTCAACTCCACCCGGTTGAGGATGTGGCCAAAAGCGGTGCGCAGGGGTTGCAGCCAGTTACCCGGCTGTTGTTCATGGATCTGCAGGTCCACCGTGGTGTTGCGCTGCCAGATCAGCATCGCCAGGTCTGCCAGCACAAACAGCGCGGCGACGCCCAGCACTACCCATGGCCACGCCCAGACTTCCAGCATCAGCGCCGCCACCAATGGCCCGAGCACCAGTCCGCCCTGGTCGGCGATCTGCGAATAGGACAAGGTCTTGGCGTAGGTGTACTGCCCGAAGATATGCGGCATCACCACTTCCCGCGCCATGATGCCCTGGGTGGTCAGCACGCCGCACAACGCGGACAGCATCACCAGCCAATGGATACCGTCGAACAGCCCATACAGCGCCATCGCCACCACGCAGGCCAGGGCCCGATACACCTGGCTGATATGCAGGATACGCACCGGTGAAAACCTGTCGCACAACGCCCCGCACACCGGAAACGCCAGGTAGCGCGGCAGTGACTCGACAAAAAATGCCAACCCCGCCCACGACACGCTTTGCGTGGTCTGGAACACGATCAGTGGCACGATAAACAGCAGAACCTGGTCGGCCAGCCGTGAAAGGAACAGCGAAATGAAGAACGCCAGGTAATCCTTGCGCATGGAACTCCCTGTCAATGGCGTTAAAAACTGCAGGCTATTTGTTAAAAACTCTTAAAAGCATGAAGCTTCTTCGCTGTGGACTGGTCAGCCACCTCTGTCGGCCAGCTTGCCACCTATAATGGCCCCATTTCAATCCGCGCATCCACACTGAGAACTTATGGAAAACCTGGGTCTGGGCAAGGTCCTGCTCGTTGAGGACGATGAAAAGCTGGCAGGGCTGGTCTCGCATTTTCTGTCGCAGCATGGTTTCGAGGTACGGGTGGTGTACCGGGGCGATGAAGCGCTGGTGGCGTTCCTGGATTTCAAGCCGAAGATCGTCGTGCTCGATCTGATGCTGCCGGGTCAGAGCGGGCTGCATGTCTGCCGCGAGATTCGCAACGTGTCGGACACGCCCATCGTGATCCTCACCGCCAAGGAAGATGACCTGGACCATATCCTTGGCCTTGAGTCCGGTGCTGACGACTACGTGATCAAGCCGATCAAACCGCCGGTGTTGTTGGCGCGCCTGCGTGCGCTGCAGCGCCGCCAGGTACCCGAGCCCACCGTGCGCGGTGCCCTGGAATTTGGCCGCTTGTCGATTGATCGCAGTTGCCGGGTGGTCCGCCTGGGCGGCGAGACCATTGACCTCACCACCATGGAATTCGAGTTGCTGTGGTTGCTGGCCAGCAGCGCGGGCAAGATTCTCTCTCGCGACGACATTCTCAACCGCATGCGCGGCATTGCCTTTGACGGGCTGAACCGCAGCGTAGACGTGTACATCAGCAAACTGCGCGGCAAGCTCAATGACAACCCCCGCGAGCCGGTGTGCATCAAGACCATCTGGGGCAAGGGCTACCTGTTCAATCCGTTCGCGTGGGAGGTGTAGATGCTGCGCTTGTACCTGCGCCTCTATTTGATTCTCGCGCTCGGTCTGGCCGGGTCGATCTGGTTGGTCAACTTCGGCCTGGACGCTTACATGCCCGAGTCCAACGAAACCTATAACCGTGAAGCCCTGCGCGGCCCGGCCTGGGCCCTGGTGGAACAGTTGCGCCCCGTGCAGGCAGAGGCGCGCCAGGCACGCCTGGACGAACTGCAACCGCATTACGGCTTGCGGCTCGAACTGGTGCAGCGCGACACCCAGGATTTGAGCGAACGGGAACAGAAACTCCTGGCGGCTGGCCAGGTGGTGGTGCGCGAGGACTTCATGAAATTTCTTGCGCCTATCGACGACGGCCCGCAACTGCTCGAAATCAGATTGCCGGAGGAACCCAAGTGGTTGTACCTCTGGGCCTACGCTTTCCTGGGCGTGAGCCTGGCCATCGTCCTGTATTTCTGGGTGCGTCCACACTGGCGCGACCTGGAGCACATCCGCCTGGCAGCGCAACGTTTCGGTGACAATGACCTGGGCTCGCGCATCTTGTTGCCGACTCGCTCCACCGTGCGTTCACTGGCCGGGCACTTCAACCAGATGGCCGAGCGCATCGAAGGTTTGATCGCCAACCAGCGCGAACTCACCAACGCGGTCTCCCACGAATTGCGTACGCCGATTGCGCGGCTGTCATTCGAGCTGGACCAGCTCAGGCAGCAGAGCGACCCACGGCAAAGCCGAGCATTGATCAACGACATGTACGCCGACCTCGGTGAGCTGGAAGAAATGGTCTCCGAGCTGTTGACCTATGCCAGCCTTGAGCCAGGCGCGACCCAGGTCACTCGCGAGCAAATCGAGGCCCACAGTTGGCTCGACAGTGTGATCGGCAGCGTGGCCCTGGAGGCCGAAGCGGAAGGGGTGCAGTTGTCGTTGCGCACCTGCGAGGTGGACGTTATCCAGATCGAGCCACGCTTTATGGCGCGGGCCGTGATCAACCTGCTGCGCAACGCGATTCGTTATGCTGATCGTCGCGTGGAAGTGTCGCTGGTCAAGTTTGGCAGCGGTTACGAAGTGCGGGTCAACGACGATGGGCCGGGAGTACCGCTGGAGGGTCGCACCAAGATATTCGAACCCTTCCTGCGCCTTGACGCCAGCCGCGACCGCCGCACAGGCGGATTTGGTCTGGGCCTGGCGCTGGTCAAGCGTGTCAGCCAGTGGCATGGCGGGCAGGTGGAAGTGCAGGATTCGGAGTGGGGCGGGGCGTCGTTTCGAATGACGTGGGCCTATGCAGAGTAAGGGGGCTTCCCCCAATGCCATCCTGCAGGAGCGAGCTTGCTCGCGAAAAGCCTCAACGATAACGCGTGTTCTCTGGATAAACGCGGCGCCTGCGAGTTTTTCGCGAGCAAGCTCGCTCCTACAGAGGGCAAGTCAGATCAGAAGGTGTACTGCAGCTCCCCCAACACCGATGCCTGCAGCCGCTGCTCCACGATCGGGCTCTTGCCTGCTTCATCCGCCAGGTATTGCACATCCAGCAAGGTCGAGAACTGCGTGTGTTCGTTGATCGGCACGCTCCATGAGAGGTTCATGCCATTGCTGATATTGCCGGCACTTGCCTTGTATTCCTTGAAGCGGCTGCGGGTGGCCTGGTCGGCAGTCACGCCGTACCAGGTTTGCAGGTAGTTGCGGTCACCGAAGTGGCTGTTGATGGCGGCATCGACGGAGCCGTAGCGGCCTTCATAGAGATTGGTACCCAGGCTCAACTCCAGGTGGGTAAAAGCCTTGCCGGTTTCCTTGTGTTTATCTTCTTCAAGCGCATGTTCCAGGGTGGCGCCGATGATCACACCGCCGAGGTTGTAGGCGGCACTCACCCCCAATTGCGGACGTGACTTGATCTCGCCCATGCCTTTGAGGCGTTTGGAGCCGGCATGCATGCTTTCATTTTTATCCTTGCGCGAATCGCTTGCGCCAACGTATGCGCTGAAGCTCAGGGCATTGCCTTCGTAACCCCAGCCCAAGCCCGTATCAGTGTCGAGGAAGACGCCCCAGGGGCTGATGATTCTGCCGCCGAGCACAGGCGCCGTCATACGTTCGTCGCTGCCACTGTAGCGGGGGGCGTTGGCCATGCCGGCCTCGAGGCTGTATTGCCAGTCTTCGGCAAGCGCCGTATCGGCGGCGGCGAGCAGGCACAGTGAGGTCAATGACAGGCACAGGTTTTTTGAGTGCATCAGGGTGTTTTCCTGGTTAGAGGTTCAAGGGTGTGTGGGGTGAATGGGTGCGTTTGAACGAGTAGCCCGAAGCACTCAGGCCGTTGACCTGGCGGCTGACGGTATCGCCCAGGCCGTAGCCGTTGCCGGCCAGCACCGCATGGGCGTTGTCGATGGGCAGCAGGATGTAGTCGGTCAGCGGCTCGCCGTTTAATTGGCCGCGAATCACCAGGAAACCGTCCTCCTGGCGCACGCTGATGCCACTCAATGGCGCGTCGGGTTCATGGCTGCTGAGCACCTGGTAGGTGCCGACCGTGTTGGCCCACGCGGCGGACAAGGGCGGCGGCTCGATGCGCTCGCCGATGGCAATGCGTTGGCCGTGGCTGCGGGCGGTGAGCATTTGGCGGCCTTGTACCGTGAGCACATCCAGCTGCACGCGGCCCAACTCGCCGAGGTCCTTGCGCCAGAACCCCAGTATCTTTTTCTGTGCCCGCAGCCAGCCTTGCTCATCACGCAATAGCTGGAAATCGTAGCCGGCCAGTTCACCGCTCAAGCGCGCATGCTCATCCCTGATGCGGAACACGCCCCAGGCGGTCGCATAGAAGCCTGCCAGGCGCTTGCGATCCACCGCCGCCGGTACATGGCGCAGCTTGAGGCCGTGGCTGGGGGCCTGGCAGTCATCGGCGCATACGGGCTTGCCGGTCTGAGCCTGGAGCATCAGGCGCAGGCTGTCGGTGGTCAGCGACACCACCATGTCTTCGGCGTTGCTGTCGTTGGCCATGATGACCACGGCCAGTTGCTGATCCGGCAGCAGGGTCAACTGGGCCACGAAGTCGTCGCCGCCACCGCTGTGCTGGTAGGTGCGCACACTGGGGCCGATGGGCTCGTCACCACAGGGCGCCAAGAACCAGCCCAAGCCCATCTGGCAGTCGAAATCCAAGGCATTGCCGGTGTTTTGCTGGGTAAACATGGCGTCGATAGACGTGCTACCGAGGATCTGGCTGCCCTTGTAGGTGCCCTTGGCAAACAGCATGCGTACGTAGCGGCTGAGGTCTTTGGGGCTGGTCCACAGGCCGCCGGCAGAGAGGTCACGCACCTGTGGGTCGGTGCTGGCCTTACCATCCTCGTAGCCGTGGGCGCGATAGCTCATTTGCGCACCGGTGCCCAGGAAACTGGACTGGTTCATTCTCAAGGGTGTGAGCAGGCTGCTTTGTAACTGGGCTTCGAAGCTTTTGCCGCTGCTGCGCTCAATGGCGGCGCCCACCAAGGCATAGCCAAGGTTGGAATACGCCACTTGGGAGCCCGGCAGGCTGCTCAGCCACACACCCGACACACGCATCGGCATCTGCCCCATGGCATAGGTGCTGCGCAGGTCGCGCAGGTGCTCGCTGGGCAAGCCGGATTGATGGCTGAGCAAGCGCCGCAAGGTGATCGCTCGATCCGCCTTGGCCTGATCGCTGTGAAAGCGGGAGCGCACGTAGAACTCACGCAGGGTCTGCTGGATCGGCGCATCCAGCGCCAGGTGTTGCTGCTCCACCAGTTGCAGCGCCGCCGTGGCGGTCAGCAGCTTGGAGATGCCACCTGCGCGAAACGCGGTATTGGGCGTGACCGGCACCCCCAGGTCTTTGTCAGCCAGGCCAAAGCCGCGGGCCCAGATCAGCTCCTGGCCATTGACCAGGGCAATCGACAATCCCGCCACATTGTCCCGAGCCATCTCCCGGGGAATGCGGGTTTGCAGGTAGCGGATGATTGCGCCGTAATCGCCTTTTTGAATCGGCGGCGGGACAGGCGGTTGCGAGTGGCAACCGATACTGCCCAACAGGCAACCCAAGAGCGGAATACCGCGCAATCTGCGAAACATCAAGAGCACCCGAATGATGATTTGGATGCTGGAATGCTAGGGCGGCGGGGGCCGAGAATCTTTGAGTGCTTTGTCGGGAAACTGTCAAAGACTGTTAACGGCCGCTTATAAAAACATCAGGATTTGCCCAGGGGTGCGGGCATCAACGTGGCGATCAGGGCGCGAATGGTCCCCGGCAGCGCTTCCAGCTCGCGTACCAGGATGCTGCGCTCGCGAATCGCCCAGGGCTCGTCCAGTTTTACCGTCACCAGCTGCATGGTGCGGCTGTGACGCAGGGCGGCGGACTCGGGAATGATACCGATGCCCACGCCGGCCTCGACCATCCGGCAGATCGCCTCGAAGCTCGAGACCTGGATACGCAGCGACAATTGCTTGCCCAGACGCTCGACGTGTTCGCGCAGGAAACTCAACAGCGTGCTGCCTTCATGCAGGCCGATATGCTGATACGCCAGGGTCTGCTCAAGGGTCACCGAAGGCTGGTCGGCCAACGGATGCCCGACGGGTACCATCAGCACCAGTTCGTCGGTGCTGAAATGCAACACTTGCAGGTCGGAGGCTTCCACGGGGCCGGCGATGATGCCCATGTCACTGGTGCCATCGAGCACCCCACGCACGATGTCCCGCGACAGGCGCTCCTGCAGGTCGACGGTGACGCCCGGGCGCTGTGACAGAAAGCCTGCCAAGACCTCCGGCAAAAACTCGGTGACCGCCGTGGTGTTGGCGAAGATACGGATATGCCCGGCCGAATCCACGCCGTATTGGGTGAACTCGCTTTTGAGGTAATCCACCTGGCGCATGATCAACCGCGCATGGTGTAACAGGCGCTCGCCTGCCGGGGTGATCTCCACGCCCCGGCTGTCGCGGTACAACAGGCGCGTGTCGAGCTGGCCTTCCAGGGCCTTGATCCGCGCACTGGCGGCAGCCGGCGACAGGAAGGCGCGCTTGGCACCCTGGGTGAGGCTGGGGGATTCGGCGATATGGATAAACAGGCGCAGGTCGGCGAGATCGAAGTGCATGCAAAACTCCAGGCTTGTGATCACCCGTGGCGAGGGAGCTTGCTCCCGCTGGACTGCGAAGCAGACCTGTTTTTTGGGGCCGCTTCGCGCCCCAACGGGAGCAAGCTCCCTCGCCACAAGAGGTACGCATAGGAATGGTGCGTTCAGCTTAACCGAACGCTGGTTTATTGAAATGCAAATTCTCAGAACGGGCAGGCCCTTGCATGATCCACGGCAGACACCCACTGCCTGAGGACCTGCACCCGATGAGCGCCACTGATTGGATCGGCCGAAGTGAGACCGCCCACGACCACCTGAGTCATAACCTGCTCAAGCGCATCGCCGCGACGTTAGGTGAAGAGGTGCCTGCCGACGGCGACGCTGTGCCTGCGTTGTGGCAATGGTGCTTTTTCCAGGACCCGCTGCCGGAGGTGGCGTTGGGCGGCGACGGCCACCCGGCACGCGGCGGGTTCCTGCCACCCGCCGATAACCGCAATCGCATGTGGGCCGGTGGGCGTCTTGAATTTCTGCAGCCACTGCGGGCTGGCGAGGCGGCTACGCGCGTGTCGACCATCACCCAGGTCGAAGAAAAGACCGGGCGCACCGGCTCACTACTATTTGTCACCGTGCGCCATGACTACTCCCAGGAAGGGCGGCTGGCCATCCGCGAGGAACAGGACATCGTCTACCGCGAACCCACGCCACCCAAGCCTGGCAGCGGCGACGCGCTGGCCCGGGGCGAATGGACAGAGGCCGTCGAGCCGACGCCGACCCTGTTGTTCCGCTACAGCGCCGTCACGTTCAACGGCCACCGCATCCACTACGACTACCCCTATGTCACCGGCACCGAAGGCTATGCCGGCCTGGTGGTGCATGGCCCGCTGATCGCCACTTTGAACCTGCGTGCGTTCTGCCGGGCGCACCCTGAGGCGACCCTGCGCCGCTTTGCCTATCGCGGCGTGCGCCCACTGATTGCGCCACAGCCTTTTGAGGTGGGCGGGCGTATCACCGCAACCGGCGTCGCAGAACTCTGGGCGGGCAATACTGAAGGCCTGGCACAGACCGCCCAAGTGCATTTCGAATAACCCGATAACAACAGGCGGAGAGCCGTTAATGAATGCCCATGACAACGAAGAACTCAAGGCCATCCGCGAAGGCGTGCGCGCCTTGTGCGCCGAGTTCGATGCCGCTTACTGGCGCAAGATCGATGAAGAAAAAGGCTTCCCCGAAGCCTTCGTCAAGGCCCTGACCGACGCCGGTTGGCTGTCGGCCATGATCCCCGAGGAATACGGCGGTTCCGGCCTGGGCCTGGCCGAAGCCTCGGTGATCCTTGAGGAAGTCAACCGCTGCGGCGGCAACTCGGGCACCGTGCACGGCCAGATGTACAACATGTTCACCCTGCTGCGTCACGGCAGCGAGGCGCAAAAACGCTACTACCTGCCCAAGCTGGCCAGCGGTGAATTGCGCCTGCAGTCGATGGCCGTCACCGAGCCCACTACCGGCACCGACACCACCAAGATCAAGACCACGGCGATCAAGCGCGGCGACAAGTACGTGATCAACGGCCAGAAAGTCTGGATCTCTCGGGTACAGCATTCCGACCTGATGATCCTGCTGGCGCGCACCACGCCCTTGGCCGACGTAAAGAAAAAGTCCGAAGGCATGTCGATCTTCCTGGTAGATCTGCGCCAGGCCATCGGCAACGGCCTCACCGTGCAGCCCATCGCCAATATGGTCAACCACGAGACCAACGAGCTGTTCTTCGACAACCTGGAGCTGCCCCTGGACAGCCTGATTGGCGAGGAGGGCAAGGGCTTCAAATACATCCTCGATGGCCTGAATGCCGAGCGTACGCTGATTGCCGCCGAGTGCATCGGTGACGGCCGCTGGTTCATCGAAAAGGCCAGCGCCTATGCCCGCGACCGTGTGGTGTTTGGCCGGCCAATCGGGCAGAACCAGGGCGTGCAGTTCCCGATTGCCGAGGCGCATATCGAGATCGAAGCGGCCGACCTGATGCGCTGGCGTGCCTGTGAGGAATACGACAGCGGCAAGAACGCCGGGGCCAGTGCCAACATGGCCAAGTATTTGGCGGCCAAGGCGTCCTGGGAAGCGGCCAACGCCTGCCTGCAAACCCACGGCGGCTTCGGCTTTGCCTGCGAGTACGACGTGGAGCGCAAGTTCCGCGAAACCCGCCTGTACCAGGTGGCGCCGATCTCCACCAACCTGATCCTGTCCTACGTGGCCGAGCATTTGCTCGAATTGCCACGCAGCTTCTGAGGGCCTTGAGCATGCATCATACCCAAGCCCTGTGCCGGTTCCTGGCCGAGCTGAAGTACTCACAATTGCCCGAGCCCGTGCTGGCGCGTACCGAAGAGCTGTACCTGGATTGGCTCGCGTCGGCCTTGGCCAGCCAAGGCGCGCACCCGATCCCCTTGTTTGAACGCTACGCGCAGAAGATGGGCCCGAGCAGCGGCCCGGCCCAGGTGATCGTCAACGGCACCGGCACCAGCGCGTATTTCGCCGCACTGGTCAACGCCGCCTCCTCGCACCTGGTGGAGCAGGATGACCTGCACAACAGTTCCGTGCTGCACCCGGCCACCGTGGTGTTTCCCGCCGCGTTGGCGGCTGCCCAGGACCTCGGCAAGTCTGGCCGTGAACTCTTGCTGGCCTCGGTGGCCGGCTACGAGGCGGGGATTCGCATCGGTGAGTTCATGGGCCGCTCGCACTACCGCATCTTCCACACCACTGCCACGGTCGGCACCCTGGCGGCGGCGGTCGCGGTGGGCAAGTTGCTCGATTTCAACGAAGAACAATTCATCAACCTGCTCGGCAGCGCCGGCACCCAGGCTGCCGGGCTGTGGGAGTTTCTGCGCGATGCCGCCGACTCCAAACAACTGCACACGGCCAAGGCGGCGGCGGACGGCTTGCTGGCGGCTTACCTTACGGCCGATGGGCTGACCGGCGCGCGCAATATCCTTGAAGGTGAGCAAGGTTTGGCGGCAGGTATGTCCAGTGATGCCCAGCCGGGCAAATTGTCTGCCGAGCTGGGCAGCCGTTGGGCGCTGGTGGAAACCTCGTTCAAATTCCACGCCTCCTGTCGCCACACCCATCCTGCTGCCGACGCGCTGCTGGCCGTGATGCAGCGTGAAGGCTTGAGCGCTGCGCAGATCTCCCAGGTGCGAACCCACGTGCACCAAGGCGCCATTGACGTACTCGGCCGAGTGACGGTACCGGCCACCGTGCACCAGGCCAAATTTTCCATGGGCACCGTGCTTGGGCTGATCGCTGTGCATGGCAAAGCCGGGTTGCCTGAATTCCATGAGCTGGCGTTGACCGATCCTGCGGTCGCGGCGTTTCGCGACAAGGTCAGCATGACCCTGGACGCGGAAGTCGACAGCGCCTACCCGCAACGCTGGCTGGGCCGCGTCACGGTCACCACCACCGATGGCCGCACGCTGCGCGGTGCCATTGATGAACCCAAGGGCGATCCGGGCAACACCCTGAGTCGGGCCGAACTGGCGGATAAGTTCCAGCGCCTGGCCCACTTCAGTGGCGCCCTTACCCCGACTCAGGCCAGAGGCCTGATCGAGCAGGTGTGGAACCTGCGCACTACCGCGTCCATGGCCCATTGGCTTTGAGGGATTTGTCATGACTGAACAACGACCGCTGGACGGCATCACCGTCGTCAGCCTGGAACACGCGATTGCCGCGCCATTTTGCACGCGCCAGCTGGCCGACCTCGGTGCCCGGGTCATCAAGGTAGAGCGCCCCGGCACCGGCGACTTCGCCCGTGGCTATGACGAGCGGGTGCGTGGCCTGGCGTCGCATTTCGTCTGGACCAACCGCTCCAAGGAAAGCCTGACCCTGGACCTCAAGCAGGACGAGGCGGGCGCTATTCTGGATGCGCTTTTGGCCGATGCCGATGTGTTGGTGCAGAACCTTGCCCCCGGCGCGGCAGCGCGCATGGGCTTATCGTTCGAGGCGCTGCACGCGCGCTTTCCACGCCTGATCGTCTGCGATATTTCCGGCTACGGCGAAGGCGGGCCCTACGAGAAAAAGAAAGCCTACGACCTGCTGATCCAGAGCGAGGGCGGCTTTCTCTCGGTGACCGGTGGCCCAGGTGAAGAGCAGATGGCCAAGGCTGGTTGCTCCATCGCGGATATCTCCGCCGGGATGTACGCCTACAGCGGCATTCTGTCGGCGCTGCTGCTGCGCGGCAAAACCGGCCAGGGCAGTCGCATCGATGTGAGCATGCTCGAAAGCCTGGTGGAGTGGATGGGCTACCCGATGTATTACGCCTTCGACGGCGCGCCGCCGCCACCGCGTGCGGGTGCCGCGCATTCGACGATTTACCCCTACGGGCCGTTTCCCACCGGGGGCGGCGGCACGGTGATGCTCGGCTTGCAGAACGAGCGCGAATGGGCGGCGTTCTGCGACAAAGTGCTGCTCACCCCGGCATTGGCGACGGACGAGCGCTTCAGCGCCAATTTCAAGCGCTCGGCCAACCGCGAGGTGCTGCGCCAGATTATTGTGGAGCGCTTTGCCCAACTGGACGTCGAGGCGGTGATCCAGCGCCTGGAGCACGCGCAAATTGCCAGCGCCCGGGTCAACGACATGCAAGGCGTGTGGGACCACCCGCAACTCAAGGCCCGCGACAGCTGGCGTGACGTCGACAGCCCGGCGGGGCCGTTGCCGTCGCTGCTGCCACCGGCCCGTAACGCCGCGTTTACCCCGCGCATGGACGGCGTGCCGGCGCTGGGGCAACACAGCCAAGGCATCCTCGACCAGTTGGGTTACTCCATTGAGGCCATTAACAGTCTGCGCGAGCGCGGCGTTATCTAATCAGGAATCACGTGATGCCAAAGCCATTAGTACGTTCTGCGCTGTTTGTGCCGGGCAGCCGCCCGGAGCGGTTTGCCAAGGCCCTGGCCAGCGGCGCCGACGCAGTGATTGTGGATTTTGAAGACGCGGTGGAAGAGCCGCTCAAACGTCAGGCTCGGGATAATCTGGGCGCGTTCCTGCACGCCCATCCTGAGGCCCAGGTGTGGGTGCGCATCAACGCGCCGCAACATGCCGAGCATTTTGAGGACGTGGCGTTCTGCAAGGCCCATGCAAATGTCGCCGGGGTATTGCTGCCCAAGGTCGAAAGCGCGGCCCAGGTGGCTGTGGTGGCCGCGACCGGCAAGGCTATCTGGCCGATTATCGAAAGCGCACGCGGTTTGCTGGCACTGGCGCAGATTGCCCAGGCGCCCCAGGTGGAGCGCCTGTCGTTCGGTGGCTTGGACCTGGCGCTGGACCTGAACCTGAGCAGTCACTCCCGTGCCGCCGAATTGGCCCTCGACCAGGCGCGCCTGGCGTTGATCGTGCATTCGCGCGCCGCGGGCCTGGCGGCGCCGCTGGACGGCGTGCACCCGGCCATCGACGACCCAGAAGGCCTGCACCGTTCGATCCGGCACGCCTATGAGATGGGTTTTGCCGGGGCGTTGTGCATTCATCCCAAGCAAGTGGCGGTGATCCATGCCGCGCTAGCGCCGAGCGCCCAAGAGCTGGCCTGGGCCAGGCGGGTGGTGGAGACGGGCGCCCATGGGGCAGGGGCTTATCAGATTGATGGGCAGATGGTGGATGCGCCGGTGTTGCTGCGCGCGCAACGGCTGCTCACTGCCAGCTC
>NZ_BCBO01000118.1:0-13508 GCF_001320835.1 Pseudomonas sp. NBRC 111138
ACACTGGACGCATTCGGCCAGGCCGAACGCAGGTATCTAAAATTCGAAATTCACGACACGCGTAACATCAGGCACCTTGCCTTAAACACAACAATAAGAAGGTGATTCCCATGCTCAAGCTTTCCCGGGCGCTGCTGTGCGCCGCCACCTTGTTTACCGCTGGCCTGGCCCAGGCGGCAGACCCGATTGTGATCAAGTTCGCCCACGTGGTTGCCGAAAACACCCCTAAAGGCCAAGGCGCGCTGCTGTTCAAAAAGCTTGCTGAAGAGCGCCTGCCCGGCAAGGTCAAGGTCGAGGTGTACCCGAACTCGTCGCTGTTTGGCGATGGCAAGGAAATGGAAGCATTGCTGTTGGGTGATGTGCAGATGCTGGCGCCGTCCCTGGCCAAATTCGAGCACTACACCAAGCAAGTGCAGATCTACGACTTGCCGTTCCTGTTCAACGACCTGGCCGCCGTCGACCGTTTCCAGGCGGCCCAGGGCAAGCAACTGCTGACCTCGATGCAGGATAAAAACATCCTCGGCCTGGCCTATTGGCACAACGGCCTCAAACAACTCTCTGCCAACAAGGCCCTGCATGAACCCAAGGACGCCCGTGGCCTGAAGTTCCGCGTGCAAGCTTCCAGTGTGCTCGAAGAACAGTTCAAGGCGATCCGCGCCAACCCGCGCAAGATGAGCTTTGCCGAGGTTTACCAGGGCCTGCAGACCGGTACCGTGAATGGCACCGAGAACACTTGGTCGAACTATGAAAGCCAGAAGGTCAACGAAGTGCAGAAGTACTTCACCGAGTCCAACCACGGCCTGATCGACTACATGGTGATCACTAACGCGACATTCTGGAACGGCCTGGCGCCGGATGTGCGCAGCACCCTGGAGCAGATCATGGCCGAGGTCACCGTGGAGGTGAACAAGCAGGCCGAAGCGCTGAACCAGTCGGCCAAGCAGAAGATCATCAACGCCAAGACCAGCGAAATCATCGAACTGACCCCCGAGCAACGTGCGCTGTGGCGCGAAGCCATGCGCCCGGTGTGGCAGAAGTTCGAAGGCGAGATTGGGGCTGACCTGATCAAGGCGGCGGACCAGTCCAACCAGTAATCCCCTGCGGGAGCGGGCTTGCCCGCGACTGATCGTTCCCACGCTCCGCGTGGTAATGCATCCCGTGACGCTCCGCGTCGCCTTACGCACGGCGTGATACAGGACGTGGAACGTCCGGGGCGGCATTACCACGCGGAGCGTGGGAACGATCTAGCAGGTTGACCTGGCTTTTTACCTATCTCTGCCTCGCGAGGTTTTGCCATGCAAACGCTAAGACGCGTCTGGGAGCACCTGGAGGAAGGCTTTATCGCTTTCCTGCTGGCCGCCATGACCCTGGTGACGTTCGTCTACGTCATGCTCAACAACGTCTACACCCTGTTCTTTACCCTGGCCGACAAATGGGCCTGGAGCAGCCCCTTCTTCAATGCCCTGGGCGACGGCAGCATGACGTGGGCCCAAGAGATGACCTGGAGTGTGGCGCTGACCAAGGCCATGTTCGGCTGGTTGATTTTCTTCGGCATTTCCTACGGCGTGCGCACTGCTGGCCACCTGGGTGTGGACGCGCTGGTGCGGCTGACCCGGCGCCCGGTGCAGCGTCTGCTCGGCATGCTCGCCTGCCTGTGCTGCCTGGCCTATGCCGGGCTGTTCATGGTGGCCAGCTACAAGTGGGTAAGTGCGGTGATGACCGCGCATATCGGCGCCGAAGACCTCGACCAGTTCGGCATCGATGTCGGCGACATCGTGGTGATCGTGCCCATTGGCTTTGCGTTGGTATTGATCCGCTACCTGGAAATTTTCTACCGCATCTTTACCCACCGCCAGGTCGGGTTGGGGTTGGCCGACGAGGCCGGTGAGGCCAGCAAGTTGGCCGGCAGCCATGAGGAGCGTCACTGATGGCCGTGCTCTGTCTGTTTTTGCTGTTGTTCGTGTTCATGTTCCTGGGCGTGCCGATTGCGATTGCCCTGGGGCTGTCCGGTGCGGTGTCGATCCTGATGTTCAGCCAGGACTCGGTGAGTTCCCTGGCGATCAAGCTGTTTGAAACCAGCGATGCCTACACCTTCCTGGCGATTCCGTTTTTCCTGTTGTCCGGTGCCTTCATGACCACCGGCGGCGTGGCCCAGCGGCTGATCGACTTTGCCAACGCCTGTGTCGGGCATATCCGCGGTGGCTTGGCGATTGCGGCGGTGCTGGCGTGCATGCTGTTTGCAGCGCTGTCCGGGTCGTCACCGGCCACGGTGGCAGCAGTGGGTTCGATTGCCGTGGCGGGCATGGTGCGTTCCGGTTATCCGAAGGAATTTGGTGCGGGCATCATCTGCAATGCCGGGACCTTGGGCATTCTGATCCCGCCGTCGATTGTGATGGTGGTGTATTCGGCGGCGACCGAAACCTCGGTGGGCAAGTTGTTCATGGCCGGGGTGATTCCGGGCTTGCTGCTGGGCCTGATGTTGATGGTCGCGATCTACATCGTCGCCCGCATCAAGAAGCTGCCGGCGCAACCCCGGGCGACATTCCGTGAATGGCTGAGCTGTGCACGCCGAGCGTTCTGGGGCCTGTTGCTACTGGTGATCATCCTCGGCGGCATTTACAGCGGCATGTTCACCCCGACCGAAGCGGCGGCAGTGGCGGCCGTGTATTCAGCATTCGTCGCGCTGTTCGTCTACAAGGACATGAAGCTGCGCGATTGCCCCAAGGTGCTGCTGGAGTCGGGGCGCTTGTCGATCATGCTGATGTTCATCATCGCCAACGCCATGCTGTTTGCTCACGTGCTGACCACCGAACAGATCCCCCAGCAAATCACCGCGTGGGTAATCTCGGAAGGGCTGACGCCGATTGGCTTTTTGATCATGGTCAACGTGGTGCTGCTGATTGCCGGCAGCTTTATGGAGCCTTCGGCCATTGTGCTGATCCTGGCTCCGATCTTTTTTCCGATTGCGATGAAGCTGGGCATTGACCCGATTCACCTGGGGATTGTGATGGTGGTGAACATGGAAATCGGCCTGGTGCACCCGCCGGTGGGGCTGAACCTGTTCGTGACCTCGGCGGTGACCGGGCTGACATTGGGGCAGACTATTCGCGCGGCGATGCCGTGGCTGATGATCCTGTTGGTGTTCCTGATCATGGTGACGTACTTGCCGTTCATTTCCCTGGCGCTGCCGCAGTGGCTCGGAATGTAGGGTGGGAGGGGGCTTGCCCCGATGGCGATGAGTCAGACACTCCCTCATCGGGGCATAGGTATCTACACAACTCAGGGACGACGCAGGCCCTGTGGCGAGGGAGCTTGCTCCCGTGACTACCCAACGGCGGACGCTGATCTAACTGACGCGCCGCGATCCAAATGTGGGAGCTGGCTTGCCTGCGATGGCGGCCTTATTGGTCCATCGCACTCAAGATCGCGTGCGCTACTTTCACCCGTTCGGCATTCGGATAGTTCCGGTTCGCCAGAATCACCACCCCCATGTCCTTGCTTGGCACGTACGCCACGTAAGCACCAAAGCCGCCAGTGGACCCGGTTTTGTTGTACAGCACGTTGGCCGGCTCGGCCTGGGCGGGTGTCAACCAGGTGACCTTGTGCGGCTCCATCGCCATCGGTGTGGAGTTGCCGTCCAGTAACGCTTGCAGGCCGATGGGGTAGGGGTAGCGTTCCCAGCCCAGCCCCTGGGTCATGCCGTTGACGGTGTAGTAGCCGGCGTGAGTGGTGGCAATGGCCTGTTGCACCGGTTGTTCCAGGGTTTGCGGGTGCATGTTCGCGATCACGTAGCGGGCCAGGTCCTGGCTGCTGCTCTTGAGGCCATAGGCTTCGAAGTCCAGGGCGCCAGGGTTGACGCGTACCGGTTTCTGCTGGCTGTCATAGCCCTGGGCGTATTGGCCGGCCTTGTCGGCGGGGACGCGGGTATAGGTATTGGTCAAGCCCAGCTTGGGCAGCAGGGTTTTTTCCATGGCGACGGTGAAAGGCTGGCCCAGGCTTTTTGCGGTCACGTAACCGAACAGGCCAATGCTGGGGTTGGAGTAAAGGCGTTGTTCCCCCGGCGCATAAGTGGGTTTCCAATGCTGGAAGTAATCCATCATGGTGGTTGCACTGTCGGCGGCATCCGGAAACTGCAGCGTCAGGCCGCCGGCGGTGTAAGTGGCCAGTTGCAGCAGGCTGATGCGATCGAACGCGCTGCCAGCCAGGACGGGCAGATGTTGGCTGGTCATGTCCGACAGCTTGAGCTTGCCGATGGCCTGGGCATACCCGCCGAGGGTGGCGTTGAAGGTTTTGCTCACTGAGCCGATTTCGAACAGGGTGTTTTCGGTGACGGGTGCCTGGGTGTCTTTGGCGGCGACGCCGTAGTTAAAGTATTGCACCTTGCCGTGTTGGACGACCGCGACCGTCAGGCCCGGGATGCCTTGCTGTTTCATCAGAGGGGTGACGTGGCTGTCCACGACCTGGCGCATATCGGTGGCTGCCATGCAGCTGCCGGCGCCGAGCAACAAGGCTGAAACCGCATATTTTTTCAGGGTGTGTTTCATGGTTCGCTTCCATGTAAATAAGGCAATGACGATCGGAACCTGCGCAGGCGTGGCAAATGTAGGTGGATTTCCGGGCGCCGGCAAACGATGATATCTCGCACCTGCCATTAGAAAAAATTGGGTCAAGCCATGTTGCGTTCCCACCTGCCGCTCAATGCGTTGCGCGCTTTCGAAGCGTCGGCGCGCCATTTGAGCTTTACCCGTGCGGCCATTGAGCTGTGCGTGACCCAGGCGGCGGTCAGTCATCAGGTCAAAAGTCTCGAAGCGCAACTCAACGTCACGCTGTTCAAGCGCCTGCCACGGGGCTTGATGCTCACCAGCGAAGGCGAATCCCTGCTGCCCGTGCTGCGTGACGCCTTCGACCGTATTGCCCTGACCTTGGATCAATTTGAAGGCGGGCATTACCGTGAAGTCCTGACGGTGGGGGCGGTCGGCACCTTTGCGGTGGGCTGGTTGTTGCCACGCCTGGCGGATTTTCACAGCCGCTACCCGTTGATCGACTTGCGCTTGTCCACCCACAACAATCGCGTGGATGTCGCCGCCGAGGGCCTGGATTATGCCATCCGCTTTGGCGCCGGCGCGTGGCACGGCACCGACGCCTGCCCCTTGCTTGAGGCACCGCTGACGGTGTTGTGCGTGCCGCAGATTGCCGAACAACTGCACAGCCCGGCTGACGTGCTGAAGCACACCTTGCTGCGTTCCTACCGTGCCGATGAGTGGAACCTGTGGTTCCAGGCCGCCGGTTTGCCCAGCGATACACGGGTGCCGCGCAGCGTGGTGTTCGACTCTTCGCTGGCGATGATGGAGGCCGCGCTGCAAGCGACTGGCGTAGCACTGGCGCCAGCCCTGATGTTTTCACGGCAATTGGAGAACGATGTGATCCGCCAGCCGTTCGAGGTGGGGATCACCACCGGCAGCTATTGGTTGACGCGCTTGCAGTCGCGGGCTGAGACACCCGCGATGTTGGCGTTCAAAGGGTGGTTGCAGGCAAGTGTTGGATAACATTTGGGGAGGCAGGCCCTCATTTATGTAGGAGCGAGCTTGCTCGCGAAAAACTCCCAGGCGCCGCGTCTATCCAGGACGCCCGCGTTATCGTTGTCGTTTTTCGCGAGCAAGCTCGCTCCTACATCAGGTATTGGCGGAACCATCCCAGGGTGCGTTCCCAGGCAAGGTTCGCCGCTGCTTCGTCATAGCGCGGTGTCGAATCATTATGGAAACCGTGATTGGCGCCCTTGTAGATAAACGCCTCATACCTCGTCCCCGCGGCCTTCAATGCCTGTTCATACGCCGGCCAGCCTTCATTGATGCGTGTATCAAGCTCACCGAAATGCAACATGATCGGCGCCTTGATGCGCGGCACGTCCTTGGCGTCGGGTTGGCGCCCGTAGAACGACACTGCCGCGCCCAGTTCCGGGTAGGCCACCGCCGCTGCATTGGTCACGCCACCGCCGTAACAGAACCCGGTGATGCCGACTTTGCCCGTGCTGCTGTCGTGCTGCATCAGCCACTCGATGGCGGCGAAGAAGTCGTTCATCAGTTTGGTCGGGTCGACGGTCTGCTGCAGGGCGACGCCTTTTTCATCATTGCCAGGGTAGCCGCCCACCGAGGTCAGGCCGTCCGGGGCCAGGGCGATAAAGCCGGCCTTGGCCAGGCGTCGGGCGACGTCTTCGATATAGGGGTTCAGGCCCCGGTTTTCATGCACCACCACCACGGCTGGCAGCTTGCCTGCCGCCTTGGCTGGGCGCACCAGATAGCCGCGCACGGCGCCGTTGCCTTTGGGCGAGGGGTAGGTGATGTAGTCGGCGACGATATCCGGGTCGGTGAATTTCACCTGCTCGGCCAGGGCGTAATTGGGGCTCAGGGCCGCGAGCAATGCCGAAGCGGTGAGGCCACCGAGGGTGAACAGCGCGGCGCGGTCGAGAAATTCGCGGCGGTTGATCTTGCCGTGGGCATAGCCGTCGTAGAGTTCCAGCAGTTCGGGAGCAAAGTCTTTCGCGGTCAGACGAGTCATCGGTGCAGTCCTCGATTAGCGGTTGCCGTCACTGTAGACCAGGATCAAACCTCGCGGCCATGGGCGGCGGCGGCCAGTTGCCCGGTGTCGACGCGCACGAACACCGAGTCGCCGACGGCGGTGAGCACGCTGCCTGCATACACTTCGCAGACCACCCGGCTTTTGCGACCGATTTCGCCTTCGACCCGCGCCCGCAGGACCAGGGGCACACCCATGGGCGTGGGCTTGATGAATTTGATCCCCAGGTTGCCGGTGACGCAGTCGATGCGCGGCAGGCTGCCGGGTTCACGCTGTTCGGCGCGGTAGTGGTAGGCCATGGCGGTCCAGTTGGAATGGCAGTCCACCAGCATGGCGATCAGGCCACCGTAGACCAGGTCTGGCCAGCCGCTGTATTTGGCCTCGGGTTGATGCTCGGCAATGACGTGTACGCCATCGTCATCCCAGCGGCTCTTGATGTGCAGGCCATGAGGGTTGCTGCTGCCGCAGCCGTAGCAGATGCCTTCCGGCGCCGTGGTGTCCTGGAGAGAAGCGCTGTGCATGCAGAGTCCTTGTTGTTGTTTGGGCGACGCTTCTATTTAGCAGGCCAGGGGTTAGCGAGCAAACTTCTTCGCCCCGGCCACGCAGCCGATCACCGCCACCGTCACCAGCACCATGCCCAGGCTGACCTGTTCATGCAGTAAACCCGCTGCCAGCGCCAGGCCGAAGAACGGTTGCAGCAACTGCAACTGGCCGACCGCGGCAATCCCGCCCTGGGCCAGGCCGCGGTACCAGAATACAAAGCCGATCAACATGCTGAACACCGCCACGTAGCCCAGGCTCAACCAGGCCGGCAAGCTGATACCGCTGAGGGTAGACGGCGCCAACAACAGGCTCAAGGGCGCCACCACCGGCAGCGACACCACCAGCGCCCAGCAGATCACCTGCCAGCCGCCCAGGCTGCGCGACAGCTTGGCGCCTTCGGCATACCCCAGGCCGCATGCCAGCACGGCCAACAGCATCAACACATCGCCCGCGGGTGCGGCGCTCAAGCCTTGGGCAACGGCATATCCCATCACCAACAGGCTGCCCAGGATCGAAAACAACCAGAACACCGGCCTCGGCCGTTCACCGCCGCGCAGCACACCGAACACCGCCGTAGCCAGTGGCAGCAGGCCGATAAAGACGATGGAGTGGGCCGAGGTCACGTACTGCAGGGCCAGGGCCGTCAGCAGTGGAAAGCCGATCACCACGCCAAGCGCGACGATAACCAGCGGTGCCCATTGCTGGCGCGTGGGGCGTCTTTCCTTGAATACCCCCAATAGGCACAACCCCAGTAGCGCCGCGAGAGTGGCGCGGATCATGGTCAGGAACACCGGATCGAATTCCATGACCGCCAGGCGCGTGGCTGGCAGCGAGCCGCTGAAAATCACCACACCGATAAAACCGTTGATCCAACCCTGGGTGCTGCTGTCCAGAGTGCCGAGAGGAGAAGTGCGTTCCATGGGGGACCTGTCCGAAAATGGCAGTTGCGTGCTGGGCATCCTAGGATTGAAGATTAAGACAATCAAAAAATTGTCATGGATACAGCCCTATGCCCCGTGCTCGCTACAAGACGCTGGTCGATACCTTCGCCGAGGCCATCCGCAGCGGCCAATTGCAGCCCGGCACGCGGTTGCCTACCCATCGCCAATTGGCCGCCGAGCATGGCCTGGCACTGGTCACCGCCAGCCGGGTGTACAGCGAGCTGGAAGCCATGGGCCTGGTCAGTGGCGAAACCGGGCGCGGCACCTTCGTACGTGAGATTGCCTTGCCACCGGGGCAGGGCAGTGGGCAGATGACGGTTGCGGCGGGTTTGCTTGACCTGAATTTCAACTATCCGTCTTTGCCGGGCCAGGCCGAGCTGCTGCGCACGGCGTTGCGCCAACTCGCCCTGTCTGGCGACCTGGAGGCGCTGCTGCGCTACCAGCCCCATGCCGGGCGTGTGCACGAGCGCGCCGCCGTGGCCCGGCACTTGTTGAACCGAGGGTTGACGGTGCAAGCCGAGCAGGTGCTGGTGGTCAGCGGCGCCCAGCATGGCCTGGCGGTGAGCATGATGACCTTGCTCAAGCCTGGGGATGTGGTCGCGGTGGATGCGCTGACCTATTCGGGGTTTAAGGTACTGGCCGAAACCCTGCATCTGGAACTGGTCGCCATCCCAGTCACAGCCAACGGCCCTGATCTTGACCACCTGCACAGCCTGTGTCGCCAGCGCCCGGTGCGAGCGGTGTACAGCATGCCGACCCTGCATAACCCGCTGGGCTGGGTGATGAGCCTGGCGCAGCGCGAGCGCTTGGTGGCAATCGCCAGGCAGCACAACCTGATGATCATCGAGGATAGCGCCTATGCGTTTCTCGCCGAAGGAGCGCCGCCACCCTTGGCGACCCTCGCACCGGAGCGCACGGTGTACATTGGCGGGCTGTCCAAGAGTGTCGCCACGGGTTTACGCGTGGGCTTTATCGCTGCGCCTATGGCTTGGGTGATGGGCTTGGAACGCACGATCATGGCCACCACCTGGAACGTGCCGGGGGTGATGAGCGCGATTGCGGTGGGCTGGCTCGAGGACGGCACGGTGGCGCAACTGGAGGCGCAAAAGCGTGCGGATGCCCAGGCCCGTCAAGCGTTGGCAGCACAGGTGCTGAGGGGCGTGAAGACCATCAGTCACCCGTCCTCCTACTTTCTGTGGCTGCCGTTGGCGGAAGACGCCCGCGCCGATCAGGTCGCCATGACCTTGCAGCGCGCAGGCATCTCGGTTTCAACCGCCGAACCGTTCGCGGTCTCGGCCCAGGTGCCCCACGCGCTGCGCCTGGCCCTGGGTTCGGTGCCCATGGCGGCGCTGCGTGAGGCGCTGGTGACGGTGCGTAAGGTGGTGGCGTGGTGAGGTTTGCTCAGTACTTGTAAGCCTGGCGCCCAATCAGCAGCCATTGGCCGTGCTGTTTTTGCCAAACCTGAAAGTTGTCGATATCGGTTGGTGTGTCCACACCGCTGTTCACTGCCAAGGCGTGGAAGTGGTTGCGCACCAGAGCGGTATCGCCGTTGAGAGTGATGGTCTGGTTTTGCATCTCCAGGGTTTTGAATGCGCTGGTATGGGTTTCCAGGTCGGCAATGAATTGCGCCTTGTTTTGCACCTTGCCGCTGGAGTGGCCGTAGGTGAGCTTGTCGGACGTCAGTGCATGAAGCTGCTTGAGGTCCAGATGCAGCATGGCTTGGGTCAATTGATCGACTGCCTGGGCTACATCCTTCTCGGCGGCGCCGGGCGCGGCGGCGACGTAGCCGGAGAAGAGGCACAGAAATCCGATCAGCACTTTGAAGTTGGACATGGGTGTTTCCTTATTGTTGTTAAGAAATACGACGAGGTATGTCGTCGTACAACCATGCAATATTCTCAAGGCGGAAGGAAAGTGAAATTTTGCAGGAGCTTGAGGTGAGTAGGCGCTAGAGTGTTCATCACCATCCGCGCAGCCGAGGTACATCATGGATTTTGACTGGCACAGCGACGTCATCACCCGCGCTACACCCGTCACCCCTAGCTATAAAAACACCCAGAACGTGCGCCGCTTTATGCTTGAGCAGTGTGGCCCGGCGTTCAAGTTCAACCGTCCATTCATGGCGTGGATTCGTAACGGCGCACCCAAGACTTTGGGGGATGTGGTGGAGGAGTGGCAGCGTCGCAACGAGGTGCTTCGATCCTCGCACCACGGTGTTTGAACTGAAATATGAACAAAAAGTGTGGGAGCGGGCTTGCTGTGGCGAGGGAGCTTGCTCCCGCTCGACAGCGCAGCTGGAGCCGGCTTTTTGGGGGCGCTACGCACCCCAGCGCAAGCAAGCTTAGCTTGCTCGCCCACAGCAAGCCCGCATTTGAGTGAGGAGCCCAGCTAGATAGCCGCCAGCGGTGGCGTACGCGGCGGGATCATCCGTTTGCTGCCGGTGGCTTCGAACGCCGAGGCAAAGCGCAACAGCGCCGAATCGTCATAGGCACGCCCGGCGAAGGTCAGCCCCACCGGCATGCCAATATCCGCCATCACGCCCATCGGCACGGTGACGGTGGGCACGCCCAGGTGGCGGATGGCGAGGTTGCCGTTGGCCACCCACACGCCGTTGCTCCAGGCAATGTCGGCAGACGCTTCGTTCACATCGGCATCCGCCGGGCCTACGTCGGCCACGGTGGGGAACAGCACGGCGTCCAGCCCGAGGGTGTCCATCCAGTCTTCCAGGTCCAGGCGCCGGGTTTGCTCCAGGCCGCGCAGGCCATCGGGCACGGTGCTGATCTGGTCCCATGGCGTGATGCCGCGTTGGGCCATGCGCACGTATTCGTCCATGCCGGCGGCCAGGTCGTCTTCACGGTTGGGCAGGGTGCCGGGGTCGTGGGGGAAGATGCTCGGCCCGTCCACATCGGCCAGGCGGTTCAGGTGCGGGTCGCCGTTGGCACGCAGGAAATCATCGAAGGCCCATGCAGACAGCTCCCACAGCTCGTCGTGGAGGAACTCTTTAGAGACCAGGCCACGGGTAAACACCGTCGGCGCGCCGGGGCGGTCGCCTTCGCAGTTGGACACCAGCGGGAAATCCACTTCGATCACTTCGGCACCCGCCGCTTCCAATGCCTGGCGCGCGGCTTGCCACAGTTCGATCACCGTGGCGCGGGTGTGGATCTTTTGTCCGGTCGGGCCGCCGATACCGGGTTTTTCGCTGGTGCCAGCATCCGGGTCGGCGTTGATGTACATGCGCGGCACGCCAAAGCGCTTGCCGGCCAGGTTTTCGCTGTCGACTGCCAGCGCGGCGTAGGACACCGGGCGCACCGAGGTGACGCTGGGGATCGGCACCCAGGGTTGCAGGCGCCACAGGTCACCACGTGTGTCCGGGTCTTCGGCCACCACGACGTCGAGCACTTCCAGCAGGTCGGCCATGGTGCGAGCATAAGGCACCACCACGTCCATGGTCGGGGTCAGTGGCCAGTTGCCGCGCACCGAAATCACGCCACGGGACGGCGTGTAGGCACACAACCCATTATTGGAGGCCGGGCCGCGACCGCTGGACCAGGTTTCTTCAGCCAGCCCGAACGCGGCAAAGCTGGCGGCGGTGGCGGTACCAGCGCCGTTGGAGGAACCCGACGCAAACGGCGCGGTGAGGTAGTCGGCGTTGTAGGGGCTTTCGGCGCGACCGTACACGCCACGCTGCATACCGCCATTGGCCATCGGCGGCATGTTGGTCTTGCCCAGGCAGATAGCGCCACCGGCACGCAGACGCTCAATGGTGAAGGCATCGCGCTGGGCCACCAGCTTGGCAAACGCCGGGCTGCCGGATGCAGCCGTCAACCCCTTGACCAGGTAACTGTCCTTGGCGGTGTAAGGAATGCCATCCAGCGGCCCCAGGGTTTGCCCCTTGGCACGGCGCGCATCGGACGCCTGGGCTTCTTTGAGCGCATCGGGGTTGCGTACCACCACGGCGTTCAGTGCAGTGGCCGTCTGCGGGCCATCGTAGGCATCGATCCGCGCCAGGTACGCCTGCACCAGTTCAACTGCCGTGGTCTGGCCGGCTTCAAGCGCAGCGCGCAATTGGGCAATAGAGACTTCAGTAACTTGCATCACGTTTTTTTCGCCGCCTTCAAGTGGGGGTATGGCGGCAGTCTACGTACAGATATTTCACAAAACCAGCGCGGCATACTTCGTGTAGGCGGCGCGCAGGACATCTCGGGAAAGACGTCTGCAGGATTGCGAGCGGCAGCCTCTTGTCGCTAAGGTGGCCGCGCTGATTAACGTTGCACTTCAAGGAAGAGACCATGCACAGACCTTATATCGCCCTGGCTGCCTTGCTCGGGTTTACCCTCTATACGGTGGCGACCATGCTCACGGCCGAGCAGTCCCTGCTGGCATTTGGATGGGAACTGATGTCCCGGCCCGATACGGCGCAGGTGGTGATTGACCTGTATCTGATGGCGGTGCTGGCGTGTGTGTGGATGTACCGGGATGCGCGTAGGCGAGGGCGGTCGATGGTCTCAGTGCTGCCGTATTTTTTACTGACGGCAGTGTTTGTGTCGGTAGGGCCTTTGCTCTATATCGTGGTTAATGGATTTTCTCGCCGGGCCATGAAGTGAGGCTTGTTGCTCCCGTGACGACCTGCCAGCGACGCTGATCTGACTGACACACCACGATCCAAAGTGGGAGCTGGCTTGCTCGCGAAGGCGGCCTGGCAGTCAACACAGTTGGATTGTGGACATATCCATAGCAGATCAAGAGCGGCTCGCTTCGCATCGTGGTTACCGTTGAGCGCTACGGAATTGTGTCGATACCTATGGTCATCGCAGGCAAGCCACCCACATCTGGATCGTGGGGGTGTCAGGTAGATAGGCTTCGGCTAGCAGGCCGTCACGGGAGCAAGCTCCCTCGCCACAGGTCCCGCGTCGCCCCAAAGTTGTAGATAACTACGGCTATGGGGCGACGTGATCGATCAAACGCCTTTGGTCGACGGCAACAGTACTGTGAGGATGCCCACCAGCGGCAGGAACGAGCACAGCTTGTACACGTATTCGATGCCGTGATGGTCAGCGAGCATCCCGAGCAGCGCCGCGCCGATCCCGCTGAAGCCGAACATCAGGCCGAAGAATATCCCGGCGATCATGCCCACATTGCCCGGCACCAATTCCTGGGCAAACACCACGATGGCCGAGAACGCCGAGGCGATGATAAAGCCGATGACCACGCTGAGTACGGCGGTCCAGAACAGGTCGACGTAGGGCAGGGCCAGGGTGAACGGCGCGGCGCCGAGGATCGAGAACCAGATGACTTTCTTGCGGCCGATCTTGTCGCCGATCGGGCCACCGGCAAAGGTGCCCACGGCCACCGCGCCGAGGAACAGGAACAGGTACATCTGCGAGCTGGCCACCGACAGCTGGAATTTCTCGATCAGGTAGAACGTGAAGTAACTGGTGAGGCTGGTCATGT